>NZ_JAESIT010000019.1:0-91657 GCF_016756935.1 Chryseobacterium sp. KMC2 | reverse complement strand
GAAGTCTCAACGACGGATAAGCGGCCTGGGTACGTTTCCAGGAATCTTTTAACTTCTCTTCATTTATTTTACTATGGTAGTCCCAGATCAACTGTACCCTGTAGGCATCATCTTTATCTCCCTGGTTTAACGCATGATACACAAAGCCTTCCTGTAAGCTATTCGCTAAATAAACCCCTTCAATTTCCCCTTTCTCCTGAATACCCAATAGCTGATCCTGTTCTACAATATAGTCTATATCCGATGGAGTAAGTATGCTTTTACTTTCCTTTGAAAGCTGATCTACAATAGTTTCTATATTGGCTTTCAATCGTTCTGAAAAGTGATTAATCTCTTCTTCACTCAGGTAGCCTGCAACACCAAATTTAAGCTGTCCGTCTACAACAGCACCATTGATGCTGATCTGATTATTATCTTTATTTCTTTTTCCAACACTCAATCCACTATCTTCGGCAACAATAGTCCAGTTTTTCTCACCAATTTCCTGATCCAACTGCCCAAGATAATTAAAGCTGACCTTAGGCAATTCACGTTCTGTATAGCCTATCAAGCTGCCATACCCTATTCCGTTGTTCGGTATGATTCTCAAAGACTCTTTGGTGGAAACAATAGTATCTCTTAGATTCTTTCCTCTCCTCAGAAGCAATGGATACATCGTGGTAAACCAACCTACCGTCTCCGTAATATCAAGATTACCTGATATTTCTTCACGACCATGACTTTCCAATAAAACAGGATGAATATCTTTTCCACTTAATTCTGAAAGAGTAACGGATAAAGCGGAAAGCAATAAATCATTGATCTGGGTATGATATGCATGATTGGTTCCTCTAATCAACGTTTGAGTAATCTCTTTGGATAATTGCAGCTCACTGTAGTGTTGATCTTTAACCATGAACTGATCCAGCCCTTTGTTATTTTCTTCTACATGATCCGCTGTTGTATTCCAGAATAAAAGTTCCTTTGCCCGGGATTCCGGATTTTCTGTTTTATAGTTTCGCACAGCTTCCACCCATTGTCTGTAGCTTGTTCCTTTTACATGAGCTGTAATATATTCTGTATCTCCTTTTTCAAGAGACTGGTAAATATTCTTTAAGTCTTCAGTAATAATCCTCCAGCTTACGGCATCAATGATCAAATGGTGAAGGGCAAAGTACATCCTTGCGCTGCCATCTGCATAACCACTGATATAACCGATCTGACACAATGGTCCGTTTTCAATATCAAAGCCGGACTGCCACTCTGTAAATACATGAGAAAGCTCTTCTGGATTTAATCCGGAAGCATCCAGATAATTGACTGAAAGGATTTCTGGTTTTCCATATTGCTGAATGGACTTTCCATCTTCTCTGCGATATTGAAGTCTAAGTGCGTCATGTCTTTCAATCAGGGACTTCACTGATTCTTCCAGAAGCTCCTTCTTTAGAACAGGTACATAAAGTAAGAAGGCCTGATTCCAGTGATTGAAATCTACCAAATAGCCCGCTTCTTTCTGACTGAAGAACCATTCCTGGATCGGAAGTAACGAAACTTTTCCGTCCAATATGCCTTGTTCTGCCAAAATACTGATTTCTTCATTTTGACTTTTCTCTTCGAGAAGTAAAGCTAAAGAAACAATAGTCCGGGTAGTGAATACTTCTCTAACCGTCAGCCTGATATTTAATTGTTGTCTGATTCTTCCTACCAGCTGAATACTGATAATACTGTCTCCTCCTAAGCGGAAGAAATCATCTTCGATACTGATCCCTGCAACATCAAGACCCAAAACATCGCCATAGATCTGGCATAGTTTAGCCTGAAGATCAGTTTGGGGAGCAATATAATCTTTGCTGCCCGTAAAATCAGGTTCAGGAAGTTGTCTTCTGTCAAGCTTTCCATTGATCGTTAGAGGCAAGGCTGTTAAATGTACAAAAGCACCCGGTACCATATATTCCGGTAAGCTCGCGGAAAGATGTTCAGAAAGAAGGTTGGAATCAACCTCAACATCTGATACATAATAGCCTGCAAGGTATTTCATCCCCGCTTTGTTTTCTTTAGCCAATACTGCGGTCTGACGGATGCCAGGGTAATGAAGCAGGGTATTTTCAATCTCCCCTAATTCAATTCTGTAGCCTCGGATTTTTACCTGGAAGTCATTTCGACCAACATATTCCAACTCGCCATTAGCCAGCCAGCGTACTAAGTCTCCCGTTTTGTATAAACGGCTGTTTTCTCCTCTTCCTTTTTGGGATAATGTCTGGAATGGATTTTCAAGGAAGCGTTCCTCAGTTAAATCCGGACGGTTTAAGTAACCTCTTGCAATTCCGGATCCTCCGATATAAAGCTCACCTACAGCTCCAACCGGAACTGCCCGCATATGGTTATCCAGCACATAAGCCGTCATATTCCCAATCGGACCTCCGATATTCAACGGATTACCATCTTCCTTGTAATAATGCAGCGTTGCACAAACCGTCCCCTCAGTAGGTCCGTAAGCATTAATAATATCCACTCCTTCAGCCTGATAAAGAGCCATGAGCTGTGGATTTGTTATGTCTCCGGCCACCATAAGTTTTTCTAAAGGTAAAATATAGTCTTTAGTCAGTAAAACCGGTGGTATAGTGGCAACACTGATGGTATTTACTGCTATATATTGTTGTAATTCGGCAATATCAGTCTGTCTGTCTTTATCTAGCAAATAAATACTGTGACCGTGAGTAATGACAGGATAAAGTTCCGCAACATGGGCATCAAAGACGTAATTAGCATACCATAGACAGTTTTTGGAAGCCGTTCCCTCAGAAATAAGATCCAGATCTTTAGCAAACTGCTTGATCAGATTGGAAACACCTTTATGTTCAATCATTACTCCTTTAGGAAGTCCTGTTGTACCACTGGTGTAGATGACATAGGCCAGATTATCTGAATTCACCTGGGTAACAGGATTATTTGAATCTGTGAGTTCAAGCTGTGCTTTAATGTTTACCTCATCTAAAGCGATACAGTCTACCCCCACATCTTCCAGCTTTTCGGCTGTACTTTCCTGACCTAAGACAAGTTTTGCCTCAGTATCCTGAAGAATGTGTTTTATTCTGTCTGCAGGATAAGAAGGATCCATCGGGACATAAGCTGCCCCTGACTTCAGCACTCCTAGCATTGCAATCAACATGTTCTCAGAACGATCTAAACATAAAGGAATAATATCGTCAGGCTGAAGATTGTAGGTTTGGATAAGATAGTTGGCCAAACGATTTGCTTTCTCATTCAGGTCTTTGTAGGACAATTTAATATCCTGATAGACTAGTGCAATCTGATCTGGGGTCTTTGCAACCTGATCTTCAAACAGCCTATGAACGGTTTTTTCAGATGAATAATCAGAAACGGTATTATTCCAATCCTCGGTCATCTTTTTATAATCGCCCTCTTCCAGAAGATGAAGATCATTAATTCTGGTATTTTTAGCTTCTGCATCACTCATCTGGGCCAATTGCTCCAGAAGCAACACATAAGTATCTTTTAATTTTATAATGGTATCTCCATTGAAAAGAGATACAGCATAGTTAAACATTCCGCGGATGTTTTCTTCCCCATCATCTATCATGGTGGTTAAATCAAACTTCGCGGCCTGATAATCAATTTCTCCCTCAAAAGGAGAAAATAAAGTTTCGTGATCATCAGAATTTCTTCCGAAACTCTGAAGTCCAAACATCACCTGAAAGACAGGATGTCTGGAGGTATCCTGTTCTACACCCAATTCCTCCACCAGCTTCTCAAACGGAAGATCCTGATGAGACTGGGCTTCTGTAACCGATCTTGAGACCTGAAGGATAAAGTCTTTAAGGCTTTGTTCAGGATCAATAGCCTCTCTCAAAGCAAGTGTATTGACAAAGAATCCGATCATGTCCTCAAGACCTGCATGGTGACGGTTGGCGATTGGACTTCCCAATACAATATCGTTCTGTCCTGAATACCCAGAAAGCATCAGGTAATATCCACCTAGCATGACACTATTCAGACTTACCCCCAAATCTTTGGAAAGTTTTCTCAGACCAGAACCCGTCTCAGAAGAAAGATTAAAGTACATACTAGCCCCTTCATAAGAAATATAGGAAGGTCTTTTATGATCTAAAGGCAGATTAAGAGATTCAAAACTGTCAAGAGTCTTTTTCCAGTAATCGATCTGTTTTTCCAATACATCTCCGGTAAGGTAGTTACGCTGCCATAGCGCAAAGTCTTTGTACTGAATCTTTAAATTGGGTAGTAGAGAATCCTTACCGGCTACAAGAGCTTCATAAACTGCCTGTATTTCCTTTAAAAATACATCTATTGACCAGCCGTCAAAAGCAATATGATGAACAACTACAGACAGGTAATAATGCTCTTTCAACTTGAAAACATTAATATCCACAGGGAGTTCTTGCTCCAAACGGAAAATCTTGTTGGCCGATCTGTTTACATTCTCCTCCAATTCTTCCCTTGTCTCTACTTCTGTAATTGTAAACTCAGGAATAAGATCTGTAACCACCTGGTAACCCATTCCCTTCTCAGTAGTTCGAATCACCGAACGAAGCACTTCATGGCGCATTATCACTGCTTCTATAGACTTTTGAAGAAAATCCAATCTTATTTTTTCTCCCAGGCTGAAAGCCATCGGAATATTATAGGCACTACTTCCTCCCTCAAAAGCTTCTATAAACCATAGTCTTTCCTGAGCAAACGACAGACGTTGCTCTTCAGGTGAAGAAAATACAATCGGTACAATAATTAGCTGCTCATTGACTGTGGAGTCTGATTCCAGCACCGAGCTCAAAGAAGCAATGGTTTTATGGCTGAATACGGAAGCCACCTGAATCTGGAAATCCAGCTGATTCCTGATTTTACTGATCAGTTTGATCGCCATGATACTGTTACCACCCAATTTGAAAAAATCATCATGAATGCCAATCGTATCCGCATTTATTCCCAGTACCTCTCCATAAATATGGCAAAGTTTTTCCTGCAGCTCATTCTCTGGTGCTGCATATTCCATACTTGCTGTAAATTCTGGTTCAGGAAGCTGTCTTCTGTCGAGTTTTCCGTTAATTGTTAATGGAAGATACTCAAGGTATACATAAGCATTAGGAACCATATATTCAGGCAATGATTCTGCTAAGAATTCCGAAAGCACGGAAGATTCTATAGGAGCATCAGATACATAATATCCGGCAAGGTACTTCATGCCGGCAGTATTTTCTTTAGCCAGTACAACAGCCTGGCGAATCCCCGGATAGCCCAGTAATGCGGTTTCTATTTCTCCCAGCTCAATTCTGTACCCGCGGATTTTTACCTGGAAGTCATTACGGCCAAGATATTCCAGATCACCATTGGAAAGATATCGAACAAGGTCTCCGGTTTTGTATATTATATTATTTTTTCCTCTGCTTTTCTGTATTTCCGTTTGGAAAGGATTCGAAATGAATCGTTCAGCAGTCAGGTCCGGTCTGTTCAGATATCCGCGGGCAATGCCGTCTCCACCAATATACAGTTCACCTACAGCTCCTACAGGAACCGGGCGATAAAGATTATCCAGCACATAAGCCGACGCATTCCCTACAGGACGTCCAATCAAATGTACATCTCCATGATATACCTGTTTATAAGTAGCATAAATTGTAGCTTCGGTAGGTCCATAAAGATTGTAAAGGAGGGTCTGTTCAGACCAGTATTTTCCGGTTTCATAATCACACGGTTCTCCCGCATAGAGCAATCCTTTTAGGTTCGGATACTGTATTTTTGGAAGTACGGATAACATTACGGGAGGTAAATAAGCATAAGCTATCTGATGATCCAAGAGATACCTGCTTATTGAATCTGCATCCTTTTTAGTAACCTCATCAAGCAAATGCAGCTCATTTCCAAACAATAAAGTATTGAAAAATTCTGATACAGATACGTCAAAAACATAGGACGTATAAGCTGTTATTTTTTCTCCTTCACTGAATCCGTATGCATCTCTTACCTGATTCACCACATTCACCACATTTCTATGCTCTATCATTACTCCTTTAGGCATTCCGGTGGTTCCACTGGTGTAGATGACATAGGCAAGATGGTTAGGCCGGGTTGTAGTCACCGGATTTTTAGGATCTATTTTACCGATAAAGGTTCTGAATGTTTCTTCATCAATAGATATTCCGGTCACATGGTCCAGTCTTCTTACTTTTTCTAAAGTCCTTTCCTGAGTAAGAACTATTTTTGCTCCGGTATCATCAAGAATATGCTTTATCCTGTCTGCAGGGTAAGCAGGGTCCATAGGTACATAAGCTGCTCCGGTCTTTAAGACTGCTAAAATTGCAATCAGCATATCTTCCGAACGCTCTAAACAAAGAGGAATAAGATCATCTGATGTAAGCTTATAGTTTTCAATAAGATAATGGGCCAGTTGGTTCGCTTTCTGATTCAGTTCACGATAAGAAAGCTTATTATTCTGATATACTACAGCTATTTGATCAGGTGTTTTTTCTACCTGATCTTCAAATAACTGATGAATTGTCTTTTCTTCAGGATATGCAAGCCCAGCCGTATTCCATTCTCCTGTTATTTTTTGATGGTCTTCTTTTGTTATAAGGGTCAGGTTCTTTATGGAATTGTTTTCTGTTCTATTTCCAATGTTAACAAGCTGCTTCAGGAAAAACAAATAAGAATCCATCATACGCATAATCGTCTCATAGCTGAAAAGGGACACCGCATAATTGAAAATTCCCCGGATCACATCCCCATGGTCATCAATCATCATGGTCAGGTCAAACTTTGCTGATTGATAGTCTATATTTCCATCAAAGGGTTGAAGCACAGCTTCATGGTTTTTAAAAGAAGTTCCGCCATCAAAGCTTTGAAGCCCAAACATCACCTGAAAAACAGGGTGTCGGGACATATCCTGTTCTACACCAAGTTCTTCCACCAGTTTCTCAAATGGAAGGTCCTGATGAGACTGTGCTTCCGTTACAGATTCAGATACCTGAAGAATAAAGTCTTTGACCTTCTGGTCAGGATTAATTTTCTCTCTTAAAGCCAGCGTATTGACAAAGAACCCTATGATATTTTCGAGTCCCACATGATGACGATTCGCAACAGGGCTTCCCACTACAATATCATCCTGCCCGGAATAGGCAGATAACATCAGATAGTAGCCACTTAGCATCATACTGTATAAACTCACTCCGAGATCTTTTGAAAGATTTCTCAGTTCTGATACAAGATCTGCGGGCAGGTCAAAGTATTGTGTTGCCCCTGCATAAGAAATATGGGCAGGTCTTTTAAGATCCAGAGGAAGATCCAGTGTTTGGAAACCATCAAGTTTATTTTTCCAGTAAACAATTTGTTGATCGAGTCTTTCCCCTGTAAGATAATCTCTCTGCCATAATGCAAAGTCTTTGTATTGTATTTTTAATTCCGGTAAATCAGGATTTTTCCCTTCAGAAAGAGACTGATAAATGCTGCATAATTCTCTAATAAAAATATCTGTAGACCATCCGTCAAAAGCAATATGATGAATCACAACAGAAAGATAATTGCGGTTCTCCAGATTGAAAATATTAATGCTCATCGGGAGCTCTTTTTCCAGATGGAAAACTTTGTTTGCTGCATGGTTAATCGCTTCATCAAGCTCTTTTCTGGAGTTTACTTTTCCAGTATAGATGGGAAGTTCCTGCCCGGTTATAACCTGATATCCCTCTCCGTCTTTTGTTGTACGAATGAGACTTCTCAACACTTCATGGCGTTGAGTCAGTGTTTCAAAAGACTGCTGAAGAAGTTCCATTTGAACATTTTCACCCAACATGAAGATCATCGGAATATTGTATGCATTGCTTCCTCCTTCATAAGTTTCTATAAACCAAAGTCTTTCCTGTGCAAAAGACAAACGCTGTTCTTCAGGTGATGATACTATTACAGGGTTGATGACAATCTCTTCCGCCTGATTGTTTTCTCCGTTGAGTATATGAGACAATGATGCAACTGTTTTATGGCTGAATATCATGGTCACATTCACCCGAATATCCATCTCTTGTTTGATCTTACTGATCAGTTTGATCGCCATGATACTGTTTCCTCCTAATCGGAAGAAATCATCGTGGATACCAATATGTTCAGGAGCGACGCCTAAGATTTCTCCATAAATCTTACACAAGTTTTCTTGTTGTTCATTTTCAGGTCCGGTATATTCTCTGTCTCCACTGAAATCAGGTTCAGGAAGCTGTTTTCTGTCTAGCTTACCATTGATGGTCAATGGTAAAGAGGTGAGATGAACAAAGACACTCGGCACCATATATTCCGGTAAAGAGGAGGATAAATACTCAGTAAGGAGTTCATTATCCAGCTCTCCTGCTGATACATAATATCCGGCAAGGTATTTCATCCCCGTATTGTTCTCTTTGGCCAATACCACAGACTGTTTTACTTCAGGATGCTGAGACAATCGGTTTTCGATCTCTCCAAGCTCTATTCTGTAACCCCGGATCTTTACCTGGAAATCATTTCTCCCAATGTATTCTATATTGCCATCAGGAAGCCAACGCACAAGGTCTCCCGTACTGTACAGTCTTCCATTTTCTCCATTCTCGTTCTGCTCTTTCGTTTGGAAAGGGTTAGCAATGAAACGTTCTTCGGTCAGATCAGCACGGTTTAAATAGCCTCTTGCTATTCCCACTCCTCCAAGATAAAGCTCACCTACAGCTCCTATAGGGACCAAGCGATGGGATTCATCCAGCACATAAGCTGAACTGTTCCCTACCGGACGGCCAATCAGATGAACATCTCCATGTTCTACCTGTTTGTAAGTGGCATAGATCGTTGCTTCGGTAGGGCCGTAAAGGTTGTACAACACTTTCTCTTCTGACCAGTATTTCCCGGTTTCATAATCACAAGGCTCTCCTGCATACAACAAACCTTTAAGGAATGGGTAAGACACACGTGGAAGAACAGAAAGCATCACCGGTGGTAAATAGGTATAAGCAATTTCATTAGAAACTAAGTATCTGCTGATGGCATCGGCATCTTTCTTCGTTTCTTCATCCAACAGATGAAGTTCGTTTCCATACAGTAAACTGTTGAAAAACTCGGATACGGATACGTCAAAAACATAGGACGTATAAGCAGTTATTTTCTCTCCTTCACTGAAACCATAAGCCTCTCTTACCTGAGAAACAACGTTGACTACATTCCTGTGTTCCACCATAACTCCTTTAGGCAGTCCCGTGGTTCCACTGGTATAAATAACATAGGCCAGATTATCTGATTCAACTTCCGTAACAGGATTTGATACTTTCTGTGATTCCATAATAGTTTGGAAATCACGATGATTCACAGAAATAGAAACCCCAAAAGGAGTTTTCACTTTCTCCATCGTACTCTCTTCAGCAATAACTATTTTGCTGCCTGTATCTTTAAGAATATGTTCTATTCTGTCTGAAGGATAAGAGGGATCCATAGGAACATAAGCTGCCCCGGATTTTAATACTCCTAAAATAGCAATCAGCATATGTTCTGAACGTTCCAGACATAATGGAACCAGATCATCCGGCTCAAGTGCATGGGTTTTTATCAGATAATTTGCCAGGCGGTTTGAACGCTCATTAAGTTCTTTATAGCTTAATTTAACATCTCCATAAACCAACGCAATCGCTTCAGGAGTTCTTGCTGCCTGAGATTCAAATAAATCAGAAAGGGTTTTATCTGAAACTACAGACCCTATCCCGTTCCAGGAAGTCACTGTATTTTGATAAGAATCATCACTTAGCAGCTCATAGTTTGTGATCTGTTTTTCTACTTTCCCTTCCAGTAAATCTTCCAGTATTTCAATAAACAGTTCCTTATAAATGTCTACAAATCCCGTAACCAGTCTGACATCAAGTTTTTGATTGGCATAACGAACTTTAAAATTAATCTGTCCATCTCTTACTTCCTGCTCAAATGATAATTTTCCTACCAAATCAACATTCAGGTCGCTATTAATAATTACACTACTGGCTCCTTCATAATGAATAACTACATCCTTAAGACTGGTCTGAACAAATCCAAATTCCAATATATTTGATGTAGGAGCATGGCTGATAAGCTCTTCAATAGGAAGATATCTCGCCTTACTTTTTTTCAGCAGATGGGTATAATCTAAATTTTGCTGTACAAGATCCTGAAGCGAAGATTCTTTATGAAACCTATATCCCTTCAAAATAGTATTGATGTGAGCTCCAAAAATAAAGTCCTGTCCTTCCGTAATACCAACAGGATAGTTGATCACCAGGTTATCTATTCCGGAAATTCTATGAAGCAAAACAGCTAATACCAATTGCCCAAATGTATAGGGCGTAAGTTTATATTTTGATGTTAGTTGTCTTACCTTAAGAAATACAGGTTCGGGAAAATTAAACCGGAGTTCACTTACCGGATTGGTGAGAAGCGGGGTTTTCTGTTCAAGATCCGAACGAACTAAATCTGAGGTCTGCAGAAATTTAAATCCAATATTTTCTACATCTTTCAGACTGTTTTCCCAGAAATCAGACATTTCTTCTTTCCCAACTGTCAGTATATCATCAAACTGACCCCTCAGTTTTTCATATAATTTTTCCTGCTCTGCCAGACTTATTGGGTTTACATAGCTAAGATCATTGTAAAAGGTACTGAGTTCTGCATAAATACTGTTAGCACTTAGACCGTCAACAAGAATATGAGAAAAGATATGGATAATCCTATATCCTCCATTATCAAGTTTGATTGCATAAAATCTTGCCAGCTGGTCCTTTTCAAGATCAAACGGCTGTAAGGCAAGCTTTAATACCTCTTCAGCACCCGGTTCATGGGCAATGAATGTCAATATTTGAGCATCTTCAGAAAGCAGCGGTCTGTGCTTCCAGTATAAGCTTCCCGATTCACTTATAACATTACTGTTGAGGAGTAAATTATTGTTGACAAACCGGACTAAGCTTGAATTCAATCTCTGAATATCTATATATCCGGACATTGACTGGTCAAAAATAATGTTGTAGTCACTTCTAAATGGATTCAGTATCCATTCATTGTAAAAAGTCGATTGGTAAGATGTTAGCTTCATGGGGATTATATCCTTGCGGATATTAGGTTAGGGTTAGGTTAGGATTTTTATAGATAATCATCAAATACGTATTGGATTCCATTAAGTGTTGATAATGAGAAGTATTTGTATATTTTAAATTTGTGTTTTTGTTAATTTGTCCTGAAGTTTGTGTAATAACAAGCTTATTTTAGATCAATAATTCTAATTACAGGAGGGTATTTTAACCACGTCGGGTAGTTGTTAACAATGTCGACAACTACCCTAGTGATTATTTAAAATTTGTTTTTTTACTCTTTAATACAACGAACTGAGATTCCTTGTGCCTTACTCGCACCAAATGTCGAGGAAGGAGCACCAAATTGTGGAATTTGCATTGTATATGCTGACGGACTAGCTAGAGACCCGGCACTTCGGCTCCAATAAAGTCCGGAATTTCCTGTTGTAACCGTTGATATATTTCCAAGACCCGCATCACGAGTTCCGGCAGCAGGAAGTTTTAATTTGCTTGCTGCAGCACCAGCAATTCCATTACTTAAATTAGAAGCATTTAAATAATTCTGTAGCTGCGCCTGTGATGGAACTGCAAATCCAATAGGACATGGGTTATTTACAGCAGTACTGCTTTCCCAAAGTGTAATACTTGGAGTTACTCTCCAGTCACTTCCTGTAGCAATGAATCTGGTATCTGTAGGATTATCATTCGCGGTACCGGTAGTCGTTGGGTTCACTGGAGTTCCGGTAGTAGACGAAGTCCAGTTAATCAAATCATGTCCATCCGGTTTTCTTCCCCATTGGAATAATGATCCGTAAGCTTTATAGTCATTGGCAGCTGTTGCCTGTTGTGCAATACTGAAAGAAGGACTGTTTGTATTGGTATAATCCGCACCCAGGTTATTATTTAACCAAGTATATCCATCTTCAGCCTGAACCGGTAAATAAAGGAAATTATGATTCAGAGCTCCCAAGTTATCAGGCAATCCGAATTTTCTGTCAGGAATACCTGGTAATATACGGACATCATAATTCTTTGATGCTCCAGTATTATTGGAAGGAAACTGGAATCTTGCCATTAATACACCAAGATAATCATTCCCTATTCCTGCATTAATGTCCAGTTTACGGGCATTCAGTGTACCACCGATTGCTGTAAGAGTTGCTTTAATTGACTTGCTTCCTGCAGTATAAGACTGGGCATTCCAGGAAAGTCTAAGCTGTCTGGAAATACCGTCCTCAGTAAGGTTAGCAGGAACCGTTGTTATAGAGCTCCACGCTGAAAGATTACCCGTTCCTGTAGCGGTTACAGGTATATAAATTTCAAGCCCAGTTGTCGGGATAAAGCCCTGGTAATCGGCTAATTTATCCGGTACACCATCAGCCGCAACAGGTCTGGCAGTAGTAGCAGGTCCTGTAGGTGCTGTAAATGGAGAATAATCATTGTCGTAAACAGATCCTACAAAATATATTCCCTCAAGTATTGTAATCGTTGGAGGGATTACCGGTGTTCCACTATTCACCGTAAGTGAAAGACCGGAACATGTACTTCCGTTTATGCTAATGTTGAATACAGCTGAAGGTGTACTAACCGGAGTTCCGGTAATGTTATACTGTAAACTTCCATTTCCTACAGCAAAGGTACCTGCCGGTAAAGTAGCGGTCAGCCCATTAGCCTGAACACTCTGCGCAGCATAAGCACTCCCATCTCCACCTGTGTAAGGAATTGTTAACGTTCCTGTATAAGGTTGATTCTGAACAGCAGGAGAAGGAGCAAACACTGCGGAAGCACACGTTAAAACGAAAGCTGTATTTTCTTTCCAGAAACACTGAGACCATGCCCCACCCTGAAATGCCTTTACACACTGTTCTGCTACGTCATAGATTAACATGCCGTTAACCGGGTTAGCAATAGCCCCTGTATTAGGAACCCTGTTCAGTAATAAACTTTTGTTTGTAGACCCCAGTTCCAGATCAGAACTTAAATGAGGATTGGCAGTATTAATCCCAACCTGAGCTAAGGATAAAGTACTAGCACTTAAATAAATCGATAATAATAGTTTTTTCATCTTAAAATATTCGTTTTTAATAAAGAATTTGGTTCATATAATGTGTTTGTTTTTTTGAAATTGTGAAAAATAAGTAATGGTAAGCCCGGACACTGAGGTTCAGAATATTTTTAAGAATCAATGTAAATAACAGATCGCTAAATATCTAAAAAACAATAACTTCCTGCAACAATTAACGCTTGCCAATTAGACATAGTTTTCCCGTAACAGTTAGTATGATGCCTATTTATAAAGCAATTACTGAATGTAGATCAATCTTAGGAAATTTCTGTCTGAAACTCATTTTCAGGACGATAATATCCGTTATATATTCAGGGGTAAAAACGATTTACAGGTAATGAAATTCTCATTTTTCATTACTTGCTCTGGCCAGAGTACTGTACTGAATATTATAACTTTACCTTCCGTGAAAATTATGGCGGGCAGTGTTACCACTAATCCATTTATCTCAATACCTCGTCTTTCACAAGAGTTCTCATCTCTTGTGTATACGTAATGTCTTGTTCATGATAAGGCTGCCTATCATTAAAGTCATGGGACAGGTTGACTGAACTCTTCGATAAAGATTGTGGATCGGAAGTTTTTTGGGCTTTTAGATTTTTGCCTAAACATTTTGACCATTTTCCAGATTGATATGCTTTTACACATTCTTCTGACAGGTCATAAATCATCATTCCGTTGACAGGATTGGGAACAGCACTTGTGTTTTGAACTCTATTCAAAATTAGAGCCTTGTTATTCGAACCAAGCTCAAGGTCTGTACTAGGATTTGGGTTGTCCTTCTTAATACCTACTTGTGCAAGCGAAAACATGCTGAAGCAAATGCAAATTTGCAGCAATATTTTTTTTCTCATTGTGAATTTTTAGTGTTGAAATAATTTCTTTTTCTCCGTGTAAAGATATATGTTAATTTTGAAATCACAAAGAAAATTTTGTAAAAAAATCTTATTTTATCACTAATATATGATTTATTTTAAGTTTTTTTTTCAAAAAAATTGCATTAAAACAGCCCTTACAATGCATTCTAACAGGCATGCATCAATTTTGAAACAATTCATAACAAATGGACTTATTCTTGATACTCAAATCCTCAGATGCTATGCAACAGTGATATCTTTTATCTATAAAAAACTCCTTGGTGAAGAATTTTTTTCCTTCAATAACACATTCATTGTTTAAAATTTCAAACGAATCAAGAGAAATCATCATGCCACTACCCTCTGCTTTTAAAACGGCTTCTTTTTTTGTCCAATAAGAAAAAAAACTGCTTATTTTGTCTTCAGAATGATGGATTTCTTCAAATTCACCTGCCGTCATCTGAAATTCAAAATCCAAATAATTGATAGTTTCATCAGAGAACTCAATATCAATTCCAATAGGAAAATCAGCTATAACACAAGCCACAAGATTTTTGGAGTGAGAAATATTAAAATGGATAGAGTGACCTTTTAAAAAGGGTTTATTATTGGGTAATCTTCCAATATCAGCCTCATTGATGCCATAATGAGCACTTAATCCATGTAGCAAAAGAACTCTTCCCAACAAGGAAAGCTGGGCATCCTGCCAGCGTCTGTACTTCAGAATATCTTCCTTAAAATCTTCTGAGAAAGCATTCAAATATCTGTCCATCAAAAACTTGTGCCTGCTTTCATCAATAAATGAATATAGAATAATCATCAAAAATAAATTAGATTAAAAATAGTCATTTTCTTTTTTAAACCTATTTTGAAGCCTATTATTTATTTTACCAGTAAGACCGGACCTTCCCCAGCAACCTCTATAGATTCCAGGGATCATTAACTGGCTTTTTCAGAAAAAAAGACTGGAATCATAAAGCGCTTTGGAAAATCTTTTATAATTTTAGCCTATAATCACTATAAATCATTTAAAAATGAAAGTACAAACATTAGCATTATTGGCTGGGTGTGCATTTTTAGCAGCTTCTTGCAGCACTATAAAAACGTATACAGTAAACGCCAAGAGCGGGACACAAACAGGTGGAACAGCAAAGTTTACCCAACAGGGAAACAATGTAATTATGAAGCTTGATGTCACTCATCTGACCCCTGGAATCCATGCGGTACACATTCATGAAAAAGGAGACTGTTCTGCAGCGGATGGAACATCTACCGGAGGACATTGGAATCCTGGTAAAGATGACCATGGAAAATGGGGAGCTGAGCACTTCCATATGGGAGATATCGGTAACCTGATTGCAGACGAGAGTGGAAATGCTACTTTAACTTTTAAGACAGACAAATGGTGTCTTACCTGTACAGATGAGTCCAAAAACATCATTGGAAAAGGTCTTATCGTGCATGCCGCAGCAGACGATTTCCATACTCAGCCTACAGGAAATGCAGGAGGAAGAGTGGGATGTGTAGAAATTAAATAAATCCTGTTTATTTCAATAAAAAAAACCGCTAACTTTCATTAGCGGCTTTTTTTATGATTATGATTTTGTTCCCATATCTGCAACAATATTCATTGCTTCCTGCAGGTAGAGATCTTTTTTCAGATTTTTGATCCACATTTCAGATTTCTTCTTAAATGCTTCGTCTTTTTTCTCTCTTTCTATTTCACTTGGATACATCATAAACTGAAGTCCGTTTTCAAATTTAGTCAGCGCTTTAAACTTCTCAATCTGAGACTTTCTATGCTTCATCAATTCATTAAATTTATTGATATTCAGCGTAATGTTTTCTTCTTTATCCAGCTTTTCTCTCCACTGAGCTGATTCTAATAACAACTGATAATTGCTGTTTTTAGCCATTCTTTCAGAGCTTGCTTTCTCAAGAGCCTGAATGTTGAAATAGTTCAGCTTTTCAAATTTTGTAGGGGGAATTTTATCCCACGCCAATGCGTAATCATCATATCGCTCTCCTACTTCAGCATAGGTAAAGAAATCTTTCATCTGAATATCTGAAACAATCCCTTTTCTCTGAGTAGATTCTCCTGTAATTCTATAGAACTTTTGAATCGTCAGCTTTAAAGATCCGAAATCATCTTCAGTATTCAAAAATCTATTCAGATCCACAAAAGTCTGTACGGTACCTTTTCCGAAAGATTGAGGTGATCCGATGATCATTGCTCTTCCGTAATCCTGCATTACTCCTGCTAAAATTTCTGAAGCTGAAGCTGAAAGTTCATTTTGCATAATTACTAAAGGTCCCGTCCATATAGGAGCTTCATATTTGTTCTTTAAGGTCTGGATTTTTCCATTTCCATCCTTCACCTGAACATAAGGTCCTGCATCCATGAAAAGGCCCATAATATCTCCAACTTCCGTTAAAGATCCTCCCCCATTATTTCTCAGATCAAGAATAATCCCTTCAATATTCTGAGCTTTAAGCTTTACTATTTCATTTTTAATATCATCGGAAGCATTTCTTCCTTTTGCATTTTCAAAATCTGCGTTAAAGCTTGGAAGGTTGATGAATCCGTATTTCTTTCTGTTAGGGGTATTCACTACAATACTTCTTGCAAAAGTATCTTCAATAGCTACCTCTTCACGAATCATAGTCACGTCCTTTATAGATCCGTCCTTTTTCTGAACCGTTAGTGTTACCGGTGTTCCTTTTTCACCTCTGATCAGCCTTACCGCTTCATCAGAAAGCATTCCTACAACATTTACCGCATCATCTTTTGGTTTAGATTTCACCTTTAAGATCTTATCCCCTTCAGAAAGCTGCTTAGATTTCCATGCCGGAGCGCCAATGGTTAGAGCACCAAGGAAAAGATTTCCTTTTTTCTCCTGGATAATGGCTCCAATACCAATTACTTTTCCGGTAAACTGGCTGTCGAAATCTTCTTTATCTTTTGGTGAATAATAATTCGTGTGTGGATCAAATACTTCCGTATATGCATTCATATACACCGTAAACCAATCCATTTTCTTTCTCTTTTTGAATCTTGTAAAGGTATCTTTTACAAGGTCTTTTACTTCATCCGTAGCCTTCTTAATCTTTTCATCCTGAGTAAGAACCTTGAAATTGATAGTATCTTTCAGTTTGTACTTCTGAACGGAATCTTTTTTCTCTTTCTGAGCTTCCTCTTTACTGTTCATTGATTCAATCTCCTGAAGGATATTATATTTGATGAACTTCTTCCACTCGTTATACTGCTCCTGCTTATTGGCAGGTATTTTTTTAAGCTTTGGCTCAAGGGTAAGCGCTTCATCTTCCTGAAGATTAATCGGCTTACTGAAAATATCCTGGGTAATCTTATCAATGTCATCCACTCTTTGGTAGAGTCTGTCTATTGTAAGCTTATAAAAGGTAAGATCACCCTGGCTGATATAGTCATCAAGCTTGGTTTCATGCTTGCTGAATTCATCCATATCAGATTGCAGGAAATATCTTTTTGCAGGGTCTACCAATTCGAAATAATGCTTATAAACGTCCTTAGAGTAGGCATCATTAATAGTTTTTGGGCTATAATGAAGATAAGAAAGTGTATTTTTTACGCTCACCATTATTGTTTGCATCTTTTCATCGTCATTCTTTGGCGAGTTGAAACAAAACATTAGACTTGTTAATGGAATTAGGAGTAAAAATTTATTCAGTTTGAAATTTTTCCACATAAACTGTCCTGTATTTATTAATTTTTTTTAAAAATAAGTATATCAATTAGTAACACAAAATACTCGTATTGTTACAAACGATCAAATTTAATACCTTATTTACAAATATCGTATAGTTTTAGTAATTTTTATCAAAAGAGCTATGTAAATAATACAGCCTCTTCTTTATACTCCCTGAGCATTGAATTTTATCCCATACAGGAAAATACCTTTACACCCTCCTTCTACAATGGCTTTAAGACATTATTTCCTTGCTGTCAAATCCAAACAACAGGTACCACAAAAACAGTTTTTATGGCATAAAGGCACAGATTATGCTGATAGTTAAACAGATAACTTTAAAAATGTAACGTTATGAGAAGTATATTATGGTTAGTAGCAGTCATTTGTATCGTTGTTTGGCTTTTAGGAATGCTAGGAATTGTACCGGGAATCAGTACCGGATACCTGCTTCACGTTCTCCTGGTCATTGCCATTATTGTTATTCTTTACAATATTATAACAGGTAGAAAACCTCTCGATTAAGCCTTACTCAAATTATCAAACTTTAAAAGATGTACATTTCAGTGAGATTGTGTGGGTGTCATTTTTGAAAAATAAAACCCGTTGCAGTTTCACTGAAAAGCATCCCTTAGTTCCGATTCGTTTTTTTGATATTTAAGGTCAGAAAACACTCTATTTTACGCCTATTTTTGATTTTTTCTGAGAAATCTGATTCATTTATTACCCAACAGATATTTTATAACAGGTTATTTTTAACTACATTTGATGTGTTGAAATTTCTTTTTGTCCAAGTTGAATAACCGGACAAACTAAACTTCATTTTTATTAAAAAATTAAAATATTTTATGGAAAGACCACTTATTCTGGTTACTAATGATGATGGAATTACAGCTCCTGGTATCAGAAATCTTGTAAATTTTATGAATGAAATCGGAGAAGTTGTTGTTGTAGCCCCTAACTCTCCCCAAAGTGGAAAAGGCCACGCTATTACCATTAATTCTACTCTAAGCTACGAAGAAGTTACCCTTGAAGGTCCACAAAAAGATTTTTCGTGTAGTGGAACTCCTGTAGACTGTGTAAAAATGGCTCTTGACAAAATTATGACAAGAAGACCGGACATTGTTGTTTCAGGAATTAACCATGGGGCTAATTCTTCTATTAATGTGATCTATTCGGGAACGATGTCTGCTGCTGTAGAAGCCGGAGTGGAAGGAATTCCTGCGATTGGATTCTCATTACTGGATTTCAGCTGGGAAGCAGATTTTACCCAGGCTAAAGAATATATTCAGAATATCGTCAGAAGAACTCTTGAAAAGCCAATGCCAAAAGGAATTGTGCTGAATGTCAATATTCCCAAACTGCCTGCTGAAGAAATAAAAGGAGTAAAAGTCTGCAAACAGGCTCATGCAAAATGGGAAGAAAGTTTTGACGAAAGAATAAATCCACATGGAAAAAAATACTACTGGCTTACAGGATATTTCAACAATATGGATGAATCTGAAGATGCTGATGAAACAGCTTTGGCCAACGGATATATTTCTATCGTACCTGTAAAATTCGACCTTACTGCATATGAGTATATCAATACGCTGGAAGAAGTAATGACTTTTGACCGTGTAGAAGTAAAATAACCGTTTTCTATTACGAATGGTTTTTAAGAACATATAAAAGAGCTGTGAAAATTATTTCACGGCTCTTTATTTTTTTTATGCTGATTCAGATTAAAACAGGACCTTGTCCTCTTTTCTCAGCTCTTCCAGATAATTCTTCTTTTCATCTCTATAGAAAAGATTCATTGTTTCAAAAGGGATTAGCTTCAGGTCCTTATTGACAATATGTACGCAGGATTTTTTTACCGCACGAACATCAAAATCATGAGCATCCATAAAATTCATAATGATAATTCTGAACAGATTATCATAATCAAAATTGGGAGCACATACTTCTGGAAGACAACAGAGTAACTGGTTAACTTTAGGTTGTACTTTATCTACAGAAATCCCTGTGCTGAATATATCCAGCAACTGCATCTGAAGTCCTTGATCCTGCTCGTATACAATGGTGTTTTTCGATTCATTATTCAAAAGATCAGCAGGATTGATATATCGGGTTAAAGGGATGGTTTCTTCTTCTAATTTTAGAATATATCCCATAGCCAAAGCATCCGGATTACAGGGAACAGGGATGATATCATCAGAATTTAACAGAGGAAACTGATTGAGGATTTCCTGCCTTACTTCTGTTAAGGTAATTTTCTCATGAGAAGAATCTTCTCTGTTTCTTCCCGCAATTTCTACCGGTTGAAAAGTGATTCCCCGTACACATTTCTGTTTCAGAGCAAACTCAATGATCTTACCAATCTCATCTATATTTTTGTCTTTCTGCAGTACAATAACCAATGTAGTGGAAAGATTAAGTGCATTCAGTTTCTCCAGGGCTTTCATTCTTACCGCCGTAAGATCTTTTCCCCTGAAATCTTCCAATACTTCAGGTTTAAATGAATCAAACTGAAGATATACCTCAAATTCCGGTGCATAGGTCGCTAATTTTTCTGCAAACCCTGGATCATTGGCTATTCTTATCCCGTTGGTATTTAACATCAGGTGTTTGATGGGTTTCGACTTGGCAATGTCCATGATTTTAAAAAACTCAGGATGTATGGTAGGTTCTCCTCCACTGATCTGAACAACATCCGGCTCGCCTTCATTTTTAACGATAATATCAAACATCGCTTCTATTTCCTCCAGACTTCTGTGGCTTCCATAATGAGGAGAAGACATGGCATAGCATGTAGGACAGGTCAAATTACACCGGTCTGTAACTTCTACTATAGAAAGACAGCTATGCTGCTCATGATCTACACAAAGTCCGCAGTCGTAGGGACATCCGTACTCCACATCCGTTCCGAAATGATGGGGCATCTCTGACGCTTTGTTATAATTCCTGATGTTTTTATAATATTGTACATCTGAGGCTATTTTTGTTTTAAAGAATCCATGGTCAGGACATCTTTTCGTCATAAAAACAGTTTCATCCTCAATAATGATCTTTGCCCCCACTCTTTTAAGACATTCAGGGCAAAGGCTGATTGTATAATCGTAATACGTATAGTTTCTTACCGGCATAATATTATTTTAAAGGCCTCCACAAATATATCCGCTAATCAAACCGCAGATTAAAATACAGATTACCATCGTTTGTATAAATTGTTTTTTACTGAACTTTCTGTCTCCTTTCCATTCATAGATTACTTTCGTAATGAAAGCGACTACCAGAGAAATTAACAAAGCGCCCAAAATAATCAGTCCAATGATCATTACGACTACGCCGGCCAGGTTGCCCACTTCTAAAATTGTTAAAGATTTCATCGTGAATATTTTAATATAAGGATTTGGTATTTTTAATAGTATAAATGTAATAAATAATTACACAAATACATACAATCTGTATAGTCCCTAAATTACCGGCAATTTCTATTCTTGGCTTAATGAAATCCAAAAAGAGTCTGAAAGTAAAATAGCTGAGCATAAATACCTGAAAAATAAATCCTGAGGAGTGGTTTTTCACCCGCTGGATATAACGTAAAGCAATCCATAAAATAAATAGAAATGCGATCTCATAAAGCGCTACAGGATGTCTTAAATATTGGTCTCCCAGATGCATTCCAAAGATTGAATCGGTAGGAATTCCATAGGTTTCTTCATGAATTCCCGTAAGAAAACAACCGACTCTTCCGATCATTATGGCAAGCATTAAAGGAAAAACGATTAAATCTCCGGTACTTTCTGTATGTTTCACTATTTTTTTCGCCAGCTCCACTCCAATTAACCCAAAAGCCAGGCCGCCCACAATCGTATTGTTAGACCAAAATCTTTTAAGGCTGAAATTTTCGAATAGTGTATAAGGGTTTTCAAGGTTTCCAATCAGTTTTGAACCTATTAAAGCTCCGGCTGTGGCTCCTATTAATACAGCAGCGGAAGTATTGAAACTAAGCTTCTCTTTCGACTTCCTTTTAAGGTAAAAATAATACCGCATACCCAAGAACATCCCAATTGTTTCAAAAATAGGATGTGCCAGAATTGTTGTTCCGAAAATATGGAAAGTTACAGGAAAATCCATTGCTTCAAAAATAATCTATTTGAGATTATTTACTACCTTTATTCTGACAAATAATTATAAAATGCGTATAGAATATGAAATAAAACTGGGATTCAAGGATGTAATGTTCCGTCCCAAACGTTCTACTCTAAAATCCCGGTCAGAAGTTGATCTGGAAAGAGAATTTATTTTCAGACATTCTCAAAAGAAATGGAGCGGGGTCCCTGTCATTGCAGCTAATATGGATACGGTTGGTACTTTTGAAATGGCTGTAGAACTGGCAAAAGAAAAAATAATTACAGCTATCCATAAACACTATACCGTGGAAGAATGGAGTGAATTTCTTCAAAGCCAGCCTGAAAGTATTTATCAGTATATCGCTTTAAGTACCGGTACAGGAAAAGCTGATGAAGAAAAAATCAGACAGATCCTTGAAAAGCATCCAAAAATCGAGTTTCTCTGCATTGATGTAGCCAATGGTTATTCGGAGCATTTCGTGGGATTTGTGAAGAAAGCAAGGGCGAATTTTCCGGATAAAATTATTATAGCTGGAAATGTAGTAACCGGAGAGATGGTAGAAGAGCTTCTTTTGGTAGGAGCAGATATCATTAAAGTAGGAATAGGCCCCGGATCAGTTTGTACCACCCGGGTGAAAACAGGGGTAGGATATCCTCAACTTTCAGCGGTCATTGAATGTGCAGATGCTGCTCATGGTTTAGGAGGCCACATTATAGCAGACGGAGGCTGTAAGGTTCCCGGAGACGTAGCCAAAGCATTTGGGGGCGGAGCAGATTTTGTGATGTTGGGAGGAATGTTCGCCGGACATGATGAAAGCGGAGGCGAAATGGTAGAGGAAAATGGTAAAAAATACCGTTTTTTTTATGGGATGAGCTCAAAAACAGCTATGGATAAACATTCCGGAGGCGTAGCAGAATACCGTGCTTCTGAGGGAAAGACCGTAAAAGTTGCTTACAAAGGTCCTGTATCAGAAACCGTGAAAGATATTTTAGGCGGGGTAAGATCTACCTGTACTTATGTAGGAGCTTCCAAGCTTAAACAGCTTTCCAAAAGAACTACTTTTATTAGAGTTCAGGAACAGGAAAATCAAATCTTTAAAGACTAATATTGATTATTTTAATCTGCTGAATGAGCAGCGATAAGAATAAAAAAAAGGCTGTACGGAATGTACAGCCTTTTATATTTTAAGTTAACATTCCTCCGTCAACGTTCAATGTCTGTCCTGATATATAAGAAGCCATTTCACTTCCTAAAAATACACAGGCATTAGCAACATCTGCAGGCTGTCCTCCTCTTTTCATAGGGATACCCTCTCTCCACTCCTGAACTATTTTCTCATCTAAAACAGCTGTCATTTCCGTTTCAATGAATCCTGGAGCAATAGCATTACATCTGATATTTCTGGATCCCAGTTCCAGGGCAACAGATTTGGTGAATCCAATTACACCGGCTTTAGAAGCCGCGTAGTTTGCCTGTCCTGCATGTCCTTTAATTCCGACTACAGAAGTCATATTGATAATAGATCCTGATCTGGCCTTCATCATCGGCTTGATTACCGCTTTTGTAAGGTTGAAAACTGAATCTAAATTTACTCTCAATACCTGATCCCAATCTTCTTTAGACATTCTCAATAGCAGGTTATCTTTTGTAATCCCTGCATTGTTTATCAAAATATCAATTTGCCCAAACTCCTTCATTACATCATCTACCAATTGCTGAGCAGCATCATAATCCGATGCATCAGACTGATATCCTTTAATTTGGGTTACAGAACTTAAAGATGCTTCTAATTCTTTAGCTTTGTCTACAGAGCCGGCATAAGTAAATGCTATTTTTGCACCATGTTGTGCAAATACTTCAGCAATCCCTTTCCCGATTCCTCTTGTAGCTCCGGTAATTAGTGCTACTTTTCCTTCTAATAGTTTCATATTTATTGACAATTATTTTCTTTATAACTCATTCAGCTTATGAATGCTGACTCATTTTCGATCTATAATTCTTTTCCAGAATTAAACGGTTTGCAAAGATATTATAAATTGTCATGCAACGCATTCAAATCATTAAATTACTGATTTTTTTTATCAATTTTCACTTTTTTATTAAAGTTGAGAGGCCACATTTCTGAACCTTGTAAAATAAATAAAGTCGGATTTTTTGTTTTTATCCAGCCTTAATACTTCTTTTTCCCAAAAATACGCATCATAAATAATCTCTTTCAGAGGCTCATTTTGGAAATTCAGAACACCATATCTGCCATCTTTCTTTACTACAATTTCATTTTCATAGTTTTCAAATACTACGATGTCTTCATATACAAAAGGAACAATTTCTTTTCCTGCTTCGTCTAAAATACCAAACAGATTATCTTTATTTTTGCATACCAACGGTTTTGAATATTGATTAAGGAGATTAAAATAATCTGTATCCAAGCTTTTGATCATGGTAATACCCTGTAACTCTGTCAACGAGCGATTTCCCAATGAAAACCGGTAGTACTTATCCTGATTTCTGATCATTAAACTATTAGGATAAAAACCAAGGACCTGATCCCCATCATGCAGCATATTCTTAAGATCTTTGTCCAACAGCTTTTCTTCATTTTCTTTCTTAAGATAAATAAAGTCTTTTCCTGAGATGACAAAGCTTTTGATAAAATCGTATTCCTGAGGGATAATTATATTGCCTTCTACATCAACGATTCCTGATTTCTTTGATTGATCATTGTACACATTGAAAAGACGGTCAAACAAAGGAGTCAGATACCTGAAACTGCTGGGATAAAGCTTCTGGTCTTTCTTATAAAAAACAGTTGTTTTATTGCTTTTTTTAAGATAGATATATTCTTTTTTGCCAAAATATTCAGGAGTAATATCAGAGAAAATCTCTTCAGCAATGGTATTTTCATCGAGATCGATTAACCCATATTTTCCTGTGTTTTTGTTCTTTGTAATAAGATAGGGATATGCATTAATATCTACTATATTCTTTGAAAACCGATGGAGTGTATTTCCATTTAATCCAATAATTTCACTCTGCCCTTCTTCATTAACAATCAAAGCTTTATCCTCTTCAAAGTGATAATCTTCTCTGAATTCCCTTTCAGTGACCTGCCTGCCATTAAAATCGTAAAGCAGCCATTTTTTATTTTGTAAAACAAAGAACCTGTTCTTGGCAACAAATCTTATTTTATCAGAATAAGGAATAATCTGTTTCCCATTATAATCATAAACTGCCTCTTTATCTTGTCTGGAAGAAATAATCCGCTCTTTGCTGAACCACGGCGTATTAAACTCCTGTTCATCCAAAGAAATCAGCTCATTTCCTTTTTCATCAATGATTCCTGATCTAGCTCTGCTTCCTTCTTCAGACCTAAGCACAAATCTGTTTTTGAAAATATGATAAATACTGCCTCTGTAAGGAGATTCAAATGTAATTTTCCCCAATGAATCTACAATTCCCTGTTTCCGGGTAGCAGCATCATATACCGTTCCGTATCCTTCTGTATAGGAGCTGACTTCTTTCCCAATCTTTTTTGATAAAAGGACTTTAGTGTACTGATGAGACTGTGCTGCACAGATAGTGGAGCACAATACGAAAACTAATTTTTTCAATTAAATAGAATTATTGACGATAAGAACGATCTCCCCCTTTAAAGTTTTACTCTTGGAAAATTCAATTAATTCATTGATAGTTCCCCTTTTAGTTTCTTCAAATTTTTTAGAAATCTCCCGGCTTAAGCTTGCTTTGGTCTCTTCTCCAAAGAATTCTTTGATCTGTTCCAAAGTAGTATTGATCTTGTGAGGACTCTCATACAGGACGATAGTTTTCTTTTCTTCAGCCAGCTGCTTAAGCTTTGTTTGCCTTCCTTTTTTCTGGGGCAAAAATCCTGCAAATAGAAATTCATTATTGGGAAGTCCCGAAACCACCAAAGCAGGAATAAGAGCCGTAGCTCCCGGCAGACAGATCATTTCTAAACCATTATCAGCTCCGGCTTTTGCCAGTAAATAACCGGGATCTGAAATTCCCGGAGTTCCCGCATCTGTAATAATGGCGATATTCTGACCGCTTTTAAGGTCCGCAATCACTTTTTCAGTTGCCTGATGCTCATTATGCAAATGATAAGATTTCAAAGGTTTTGAGATCTCAAAATGTTTTAAAAGAACACCAGAAGTCCTGGTATCTTCACATAAAATATAATCAACTTCTTTCAAAACATTCACTGCTCTGAAAGTCATATCTTCCAAATTTCCTACAGGCGTAGGAACAAAATATAAGATTCCGCTCAAAATTATAAGAATTTATTTTCCACCAATATCCAAAGCCTCTGAGCATATTCATCCACTTTACTCCATTTTCTGGCATAATAAAGATCACTCAGATATTCCTTTGCTTCTTCAATGCTTCTAAACTGGTTGAGCTGGGCTACCGTTTCATTAAGATCCGCCTGACTTCCATCAAACAGCATCTTTGAAAAAGCAATCCTGTCATTCAAATCCAGTTTGAATTCGGGTTTTTGCTTGTCAGCTTCCATAAAGTTGGTAGGAATATTGGATTTCAAAATGCTTCCTGTTTCCTCCTTCACTACCGGAGCCTGATTTTCCTTGGGAATTTCTCTTTCCAAAGGATCATCGTCAAAAAGAGACTGAACTGCTTTTAGTCCTTTGATATTGGCTAATTTTATTTTTTTCTCCTGATGATATGCATCCAAATTTTCAAAACTTTCATCAGAAGGATGTTTTTCTGTTTCTTCCGGAACAGGTTTATCTATTTCAACAATTTTTCTTCTGTCATATACTTCTGCAAGCACCCGTTCTTCTTTTTCTTCTTCAGGAGTTTCGTTTTTTATCTCACTTAGGATATTTTCTACATTCGAAGTTTCGGTAGCCATTTCTCCCTGCTCTATTGAAGTCGTTGGAGCAATAAACTCTTCCTCAGTTTCTTCAATCAATATTTCATCTTCCAGTGTTTCGGTATCAAAAATACTTGGGATTCTTTCTGTAGGTACTCTGGATTCCTCCACAAATACTTCATCCCTAGGCTTTTCTTCCTGTTGAGCTTCCTCTTCTTCAGAACTTTCTATTTCATTCAGCTCATTATTAAACCGTACTTCTTCTTCTGTAATATTTTCATTAAAGACACTATCATCAATATCTTCATCATAGTCCGGGACAGCATCAGCAAGTACTTTTTCTTCATCTATAAAACTTAACACAGCTGCTTCACTTCCCGAAATTTCGTTCTCGTCAATTTCGTTCAGTTGATTGTTAAAAACAGCTTCTTCCTCGGTTACTCCATGCTGAGAGTTATCCTGCTGATAGGTTTCTGTTTTTTTGTATTCATAGCTTTCATCAACAAAGCTGATGATATTTTCATGGAATTCATTTTCCATGATTTCATTCAGCTGATTATTGAACAATGCTTCTTCATCAATTGCAGCTGCAAAGCTATCATTTTCATTTTCATCAATCTCATTCAGTTCATTATTAAAAATAGCTTCTTCTTCTGTTACTTCATTCCCGGAATCATGAGATTCCAGATCTCCGGAAGCAAAAGAATGATGCTTATTTTCGAAATGGTGAACAGGATCTTCAGTAATGAAATATTCTATATTTTTTTCTACTAATTTCAAAAAAGAAATCCTGTTAGCAAGCTCATCTACAAGATCTTGCTTGGAAAGTAATTCGTCTACGTTATTTATTTTGTCCAGATTATCAATGATATTCTTGGATTCAAAAAAAATTTTTTCCTTTAAATCTTGGATATTCTGCATAATAAGATTCTTATTAAAATTGCTTACTTTTGATGTTAAAAATATACGGCTAATTTAACAAATGTTTTTAGAAAATACAATTAATCATTCCAAACAAAGCGGTTGGATGGAAGTTATCTGTGGCTCTATGTTTTCCGGTAAAACTGAGGAATTAATCCGAAGATTACGGAGAGCAGAAATGGCGGGACAGAATGTAGAAATTTTTAAACCGAAACTGGACGTCCGGTATTCTGAAGATGATGTAGTATCCCATAATCAGAATAAAATACGAAGTACAGCAGTAGAAAATCCCAATGAAATTCTTTTGTTGGCTTCCAACTGTGATGTGGTAGGAATAGATGAAGCTCAGTTTTTTGATGAAAGCATTGTAGAGATTGCCAATCAGCTTGCCAATAGTGGCATAAGAGTAGTTATTGCAGGGTTGGATATGGACTTCCTGGGGCGTCCCTTTGGTCCTATGCCCAATTTGATGGCTACTGCAGAGTATGTAACAAAAGTGCATGCTATTTGTAAGAGAACAGGTAATCTTGCCAATTATTCCATGAGAATTTCTCAGGGAAATAATCTGGTGGAATTGGGTGAAACAGAAAGTTATGAAGCAGTAAGCCGCCGTGTTTTTATGGATGAAGTGCTTGCAAAGAAAAATAATCTAAAAAACTGACAGGCAGGTTTTAAAATAAACAAATTTGCCTTTACATAAATAAGCAGAAAGGGTACCAATGAACTATACAGTACAACAAATTGCAGCAATCACCAATGCACAGGTTATTGGAGATGGAGATTTAATGATCAAAAATATAGCTTTTGACAGCAGAATTATATATTCTACAAAGAATACTGCTTTTATTGCTATAAATACCCATAAAAACTCCGGTGAAAAATTTATTGAATCTGCGATAGACAGGGGGATCCAGGTAATTATTTCTGAACATCAGTATCCGCAGTTTGAAAACATAACCTGGATTATTGTTGAGAATTCTGTGGATTTTCTTCAAAAGCTGGCAAAATATCATTTCGAACATTCCCATTTGCAATCCATCGGAATTACGGGAAGTAACGGAAAAACTATTTTAAAAGAATGGCTTTACCAATGCCTGTGGAATGAATTTCCAACGGTAAAAAGCCCTAAAAGTTTTAATTCGCAAATTGGCCTTCCTCTTTCTCTTCTTCAAATCAATACTTCCCATACACTAGGGATTTTTGAAGTGGGAATTTCCCAACCGGACGAAATGGAAAATTTAGAAAATATTTTTCATCCTCAAATCGGATTGTTAACCCATATAGGAACAGCACATGCAGCCAACTTTTCTTCGGAAGAAGAACTGATTGATGAAAAGATCAAACTTTTTAAAGATTCTCAGGTGATCATTTATAATGGTGACCATTCTTTAGTAAGCAAAAAAATAAAAGACCTGTACTCAGATAAAAAATTAATCTCTTACGGATTAAAAAAAGAAAACCAGGTCTTCATTAAAAATAATATTTCGAAAGGTGAGAACATCATCGTTGAATATTTTGGGCAAGAAATCAGTTTTCCGGCCCATCAAAGAGACGAAGCCACGTTAACCAATGCTCTGGCGCTTATCACGGTCCTAAAGGAACTCCATGTCGAAAATCAAAAGATCGTCGAAAAAATCAACACTTTAAAGGCCGTTGAAATGAGGCTTGAAGCCATTGAAGGAATTAAAGGCAATATCGTGATCAATGATTCTTTCAATCTGGATCTGGATTCCCTGAAGACTGCTCTGCAGTTTTTAAAAGAATACAATAAGCCTAAGAAATCTTTGGTTCTGACAGATATTGTAGGGGTTAATACCAATTCACAGGAATTGTATGAAGAAGTTTCAGAACTGGTTAATGAGCAGCATTTCGATTCTGTATTCTTAATCGGCGATGAAATATCAAAGTTCAGTGAATTATTTAAATCTAAAACATATACTTTCATAGACACTAAAGAACTAATTGAAAGTAAACACCTTACAGAATTAGAAAATCAGATTATCCTTTTAAAAGGAGCCAGAAAATTTGAAATTGAGAGGCTTAAAGATATCCTTGAACTGAGAAAACATGATACCGTTTTAGAAATTAACCTGAACGCAATTCTTCATAATATCAATTATCATAAATCTCTGCTGAAACCGGGAACTAAAATGATGGCCATGGTAAAAGCCAATGCTTATGGCCTGGGAAGCTATGAAATTTCAGAATTTTTACAGCATCACCATATTGATTATTTAGGAGTAGCCTTTGCCGATGAAGGTGCGGAGCTCCGAAAAAAAGGAATTACCACTCCCATCGTGGTTATGAATCCTGAACAGCACAGCTATCAGACTATTATAGATTATAATCTGGAACCTGAGATTTACAGTTTCAGGGTTTTGGATCTTTTCTATGAAGCGGTTCAGAAGTCCGGGTATGATCAGAAATATCCCATTCATATCAAACTGGAAACAGGAATGCACCGTTTGGGATTTAAAGATTTTGAACTGGATCAGCTAAGCGAAACCTTAGACCACAAAAATCTTAAAGTTCAAAGTATGTTCAGCCATTTATCTTCTTCTGATGTACCGGAAGAAAAAGAATTTACCCTGAATCAGCTAGAAACTTTTGAAAAAAATTCAAGCTATTTAATAGAAAAGCTAGGCTACACCCCTATCCGTCATATTCTAAATTCGTCCGGCATAACATGCTATACCAACTATCAGTATAATATGGTAAGAATTGGAATTGGAATGCTGGGTGAGTCACCAAGTAGTGAAATACAAAAACAACTGCAGTCTGTGGTAAGTTTTAAAACGGTGATTTCACAGATATCATTGGTAGAAAACGGTGAATCTGTAGGCTACAGCAGAAAATACAAAACAGATCATCAGACCCGTATTGCTACTATTCCGGTAGGCTATGCTGACGGTATTCCCAGATTAATAGGAAATCAAATCGGAAAATTGGGAGTTCATAAAACTCTTGCCCCTATTGTTGGAAATATCTGTATGGATATGATGATGCTCAACGTAGATAATATTCCTAATGTAAAGGAAGGAGATACTGTCACTATTTTCAATGCTTACCCTAGCTTAAAAGAATTCGCAGCCTACTGCAAAACTATTACCTATGAAGTATTAACCTCCATTTCCCCTCGGGTGAAACGGATTTATATTAAAGATTAACTATGAGAAAACTCCTGATCATTCTCTTCGTATTCCAATTACTTTTAATCCAGTCACAAGTAAAAAAGGATTTGGTAATTCCCAAAAACCCAAGAATAGGACTATCGCTGGCCGGTGGTGGTGCCAAAGGTTTTTCACATGTTGGAGTACTTAAAGTTTTAGATTCACTGGGAGTCAAAGTAGATTACATTGGCGGAACGAGTATGGGAGCCATTGTCGGAGGTCTTTATGCTGCCGGATATTCCGGAAAGGAAATAGAAAAAATTGTCATGGATACTGATTTCTATTCTCTGATTATGGATCCTAAATCCCGACAGGAATCTACATTTTTCAATAAATCTGTTGACAAATATCTACTATCTATTCCATTAAAAAATGGAAAAATCACACTTCCTTCTTCTATAAGTACAGGTCAAAGGAACGTCTATCTCCTTAAAGAGCTTTTCAAAAATGTTTCGAACATCGATGATTTTTCCAAGCTCCCTATCCCCTTCTTTTGTGTAGCCACCAATCTGGAAAGTGGAAATATGCAGATCTTTGAAAAAGGAGACCTTGTACAGTCTATTATGGCAAGTTCAGCATTTCCTTCTTTAATGGATCCTGTAAAGATAGGTGACAGTATTTATATTGATGGCGCTATGACTGTCAATTATCCTTCAAAACCTTTAAAGGACAAAGGGATCGATATCGTCATTGGAGTGGACCTTAACCAGGATCTTTCAAAAAGAGAAGATTTAAACAATATTATTTCGATTCTCAACCAGGTGATCGACTTCGGAATAAAAAGAGATACAAGAAAGCAATATAAATATACCGATATAAACATCAAGCCGGACTTAAAAGGAATGACTGCTACCAGCTATGATGAGAAAAAAAAGATTCTTGATAGCGGCTATGTAGAGGGAATGAAATATGTCAATGTGCTGGATCAATTACCCAAACGTTCTTTTGACCGCCTAAGACAACGTGTAAACCCAATATATTCCAATGTCTATAAAATAGATAGCCTGGCCATAGAAGGAGGTAAAATATATGGTAAAAACTATGTTTTAGGGAAACTGGGACTGCGTCTCCCCTCTTTACAAACATACGGGAATATCAACCGGATGATTGATAAACTTGTGGCTACTAACAACTACAGATTTATCAACTATGATATCATTCAGCAGAATAATGCCAATTATCTCAAGCTATATGTTACCGAAGATGATGCACGGCATTTTGTAAAATTCGGACTCCATTATGATGAAATTTTCAAAACAGGACTTCTTTTAAACTATTCAGCAAAGAGACTTTTATTTAAAAATTCCAACCTTTCAGTAGATGTGGTTGTTGGGGATAAGCTCAGATATTATCTCAATTATTTTATTGATAACGGATATATTCCCGGATTTGGTATTTATTCTTCGGGAATGAGTTTTGATCTTAAAAACACCGACAATAATATTGTAGATAAATGGGAATGGATCAGAAATGAAGCCTATATCCAATCGATATGGAAAGATAAATTTGCCATTGGAGGCGGTATAAGCCATGATTACTTCAAAGCTGAACTTAACGGCGAGAACAGGCGTTACAGCCGTTTTTTGAACCCTTATGTGTTTTTAAAGACCGATACCCAGGATGACAAAGAATTCCCTACAAAAGGGGTCTATTTCGCAGCCGAAGGAAAGGTCGTAGATCTGTTAAAATCCGAAGTTGAAAAGAGAATTATCCAGATAAAAGCAGATTTAAGAATTAATATTCCGTTAGGAAAACAGTTTACTTATCGTCTTAATCTTTTTGGAGGACTTACTATTGGGGAAAATCTTCCTCAGTATTATCAGTACAGACTTGGCGGAATTTTTGAACAGAATATCATCAATTTCAAAAGTTTTGGAGGGTTTTACTTTGCACAGCTTCATACCAACAATGTCATTTTAGCATCTAATGATATCCAGTTTAAGTTCAACAAAAACTATTTTATCAGTGGAAATTTCAGCTTTGCCAATCTTTCTAATGATATCAAATTTGAAGATGCAGTTAAAGTGAATTTTAGCTCACTGGGAATAACGGCAGGATATAAATCTCCTTTCGGCCAGATTAAAGTAAACTTTAGCCACTCACTTAAAAATAATCAAAAAGGCATATTCAGTGTTATTTTAGGACACTGGTTTTAAAACAATGATACAATTCTTTTACGAAAACTTACCGGAAAGTGTAAGTACGGATTACAAACAATGGCTGGAAGATATTATTCTTTCAGAAGGAAAAAAACAGGGAGAAATCAATTACATTTTTTGTGATGACGAATATCTTCTCAAGATCAATCAGGACTATTTACAGCATGATTATTATACAGATATTATCACTTTTGATTATGTAAAAGGGAAAACAATAAGCGGAGAGATTTTCGTATCTTTGCAACGCATTTCCGACAACTCCTCTACCCTATCCCGAGATTATGAAGAAGAATTAAGAAGGGTTCTTGCCCATGGTATTCTTCATCTTTCAGGGTATAAGGATAAGACTGAGGACGAGGAAAAAGAGATGCGGAGAATGGAAGATCTGTACTTATCCAGATATAACGATTTAAAGAATTAAAATTAAAGAATTACTTAAAGCTATATATCTAAAGTGCTCTATTCTAGCTGTAATATACATTTACCTAGAGTGCATTCTCCAAAAATGTTTCACGTGAAACATTGCTAGTAAGAACAAAGTGTAAAGCTTAAAATAAGCGAGATAAAAATGATTTCAGAAATATATGATGTAATAGTAGTAGGTGCCGGACACGCAGGTTGTGAAGCCGCAGCCGCAGCCGCGAACCTGGGTTCAAAGACCCTACTCGTTACTATGAATATGCAGACCATCGGACAGATGAGTTGCAACCCGGCAATGGGTGGAATCGCAAAAGGACAGATCGTAAGAGAGATTGATGCAATGGGAGGATACTCCGGAATTATAGCAGATAAATCTGCCATTCAATTCAAAATGCTGAATCTTTCAAAAGGTCCTGCTATGTGGTCTCCAAGAACCCAAAATGACAGAATGCTTTTCGCAGAAGAATGGCGATTAGCGTTAGAGAATACTCCCAATCTTGATTTCTTTCAGGATATGGTAAAACAGCTTATTGTAGAAAACAATAAAGTAACAGGAGTGATTACTTCTTTAGGAATAGAAGTAAAAGGAAAATCTGTAGTCTTAACAAACGGAACATTTCTTAACGGATTAATTCACGTTGGTGATAAACAATTAGGCGGAGGAAGAATGGGAGAACCGAGAGCATTTGGTATTACCGAACAACTCGTTTCTTTAGGATTTGAAGCAGGAAGAATGAAGACCGGTACTCCACCAAGAGTAGATGGAAGAAGTTTGGATTATTCTAAAATGGAAGAACAGAAGGGAGATGAAAATCCTCAAAAATTTAGCTATCTTGATACTCCAAAATTAACGAAACAATTGAGCTGTCATATTGTATATACCAATGAAACGGTACACGATATTTTGCGTGAAGGTTTTGACAGAAGTCCAATGTTCAATGGTACGATTCAAAGTTTAGGTCCAAGATACTGTCCAAGTATCGAAGATAAAATCAACCGTTTTGCAGAAAGAAACAGACATCAGCTTTTCGTAGAACCTGAAGGATGGAGAACAGTAGAGATCTACGTAAATGGATTCAGCTCTTCCCTTCCTGAAGATGTTCAGATAAAAGCGATGAAACATATTCCAGGATTTGAAAACGTAAAAGTATTCCGTCCGGGCTATGCTATAGAATATGATTACTTCCCTCCTACCCAATTGAAACATACCTTAGAAACAAAATTAATTGATAATTTATATTTCGCAGGACAAATCAATGGTACTACAGGATATGAAGAGGCAGCAGGCCAAGGGCTGATGGCAGGTATTAATGCACACAATAAAGTTCACGAAAAAGATGAATTCATCCTTAACAGAGATGAAGCTTATATTGGAGTACTAATAGATGATCTGATTACAAAAGGAACTGAAGAACCTTACAGAATGTTTACTTCACGTGCCGAGTACAGACTTCTTTTGAGACAGGACAATGCAGATATCAGATTGACAGAAAAAGCGTATCAATTAGGATTGGCAAAAGAGGAAAGATTAAAGAAAGTAGAAGCTAAAATATCTGATAGTCAGTCACTTGAAGAGTTTTTACGAGAAACTTCTTTGAAACCAGGAATGATTAATCCTATCCTAGAATCTATAGAAAGTAATCCTGTAGATCAGGCTTACAGAGCAGCTCAGATCCTTACCAGACCGAATATGACTCTGCATAAACTTGATGAAATTGAAGCCATCAAGGAGTTCTCTTCTCAATATAGTGACGAAGTAAGAGAGCAGGCGGAGATTAATATCAAATACAGAGGGTATATAGAAAAAGAAAAGGAGAATGTAGCCAAGCTAAACCGACTGGAAAACATTAAAATCCCTGAAGATTTTGATTATTCAAAGCTATCCAGCCTTTCTACAGAAGCCAAACAGAAGATGACTAACGTCCGCCCTAAGACTATAGCGCAAGCTGGAAGAATAAGCGGAGTCTCTCCATCCGATATAAACGTTTTACTGGTATATTTAGGACGTTAAAAAAATAAATGTTTCACGTGAAACATTTAAAAAATTAAAGCTAAAATTAAGGTGTTTAAGAGCGTATTTAAGCTTTTAGATATCTTAATTTTTAAATATAAAGATAACGACTTCAATGAAAATAAAAGATCATTTTCTTTCACAGGAAATATTTGAAATTAAAGAAACACAAACCAAGGGAGTATTTAAAACCACCCCTATCCCATCCCATATTTCCAAATATTATGAAAGCGAAGATTATATTTCCCATCATCAGGATTCCGGAAGTCTGAAAGAAAAATTATATAAATTTCTTCAGTCTTTTAACCTTCAGTATAAAAAAAATATACTGATCGATAGAATCAAAAAAGGATCAAAAGTTTTGGACTACGGATGCGGTGCCGGAGAATTTGTAAAGTATATAGAAAACGATTTTGAAACTTTCGGTTTTGAACCTGATGCTGATGCAAGAAAAGCAGCGGAAAGTAAAATAACCAAAGCCAAAATTCTGGACGATATCAATAAAATTGAAGATCAGAGCCTGGATGCAATTACATTATGGCATGTATTTGAGCATATAGAGAACCAGGATGAAATGCTGAATATATTTCACGGGAAATTAAAAGAAAAAGGTCTTTTAATAATTGCTGTTCCCAACCCTACTTCTTACGATGCAAAACATTATAAAGAATATTGGGCAGCTTATGATGTACCAAGACATATCTATCATTTTTCTAAAAATGGAATGGAAAATTTAATTTCAAAGAAATCAGATTGGAAAATGAGAAAAATAAAACCACTTGTCCTGGATTCATATTATATCTCCATGTTAAGCGAAAAATACAAAAAATCACCCCTTTTTTGGCTAAAAGCAACCTTCTACGGAACGATTTCGAACGTAAAAGCCCTTTTTTCGAACGAATTTTCCAGTTTGATATACATTATCGAAAAAAAGTAGAAAATCGATTTTTGAACTATTTATGAGGGTCAATTTTAAGCCTTTTTACCTAAAAAATAAAAAACTCAGGAAAATTTCCTGAGTTTTTCAATTTATACAAATATCATCTTATCTGATGATTTTCAATTTTTCATTCAAAAAGAGATAAAAAAATTTCCTACCCGTAAGATTTTTTAAAAATGCTTCACTCCTTCAGGAATATTCAATTTTTTCTTTAATGACCTAAAAAAAATAATTACCACTACATTCAAAAAAAAGACCGGAAAATACCGGTCTATAGTTTTATAGATCAACAATCAAATTACTTACGAAATTTGCATTTCCTTGAATAACAAAAATTGTTGTGTTGTCCACTTTAAATTTTACATCTGAAATCACACCCGCTCCAAAAGTATGTGCATTGAAGAAAAGTTCAGGAACCGGATACATCGGCTGAATAGTATACATCGCCCCTACCCTCTTGTGATTACTGGAAAGCACAGGGGTAATTAAAACTGATGCTCCTCCATTGACAACAGGCAAAGGTGTTTTTACCGATGACAAAACATATTGAGCTTTATTAGATGGATCCGCCAAAAATACAGATGAAGGTGTAAATTCAACTTTAGGTTGATTAGAAATATAAATGTTACCTCTGATAGTAGTTGATTGAATAATTGCACTGCTAATATCAATCAAGTTTGTCAGCGCATTACTTCCAAGAACAGTCGAATTATTGGCAATCAAACAATAATTCAATTTTTTAGCTGCTACTGTAACCAATTTAGATGATGAAGTAAAATTATTATTTACAATAGTAATAAAGGAGTACTCATTGAGTTCTGAATTCAATTCATCACGATCCTTATCAAACAGGATTCCCAGGGAATGTCCAATAAAATGATTATCAGAAATCTCTAAAGATTCAGTTCTTGCTAAGATACCCGCTGCATACCTGGAATAATCCCCTTCGGTATAAAGAATGTGTGATACATTATTCTTAACAGTAATACGCTGGCAATCACCACCTTTACCTTGGATAATAAATAAACACTGCCCTCCGTTATACAGCATTTCTCTTCCTGTAACGTGAATATGCTTCAAGTTATTCGAAGTAATAAATACATTTGAAATAGTACAACCCTTATCCGGCCAAAGATACACTCCCGCATTAACGATCTCAGCGATATTATCAGAAATTGAAATATTGGTGATATTTCCTTTTTCTTTTTGAATTCCAGCTACAAAATTCATTCTCGTATAATTGTAAACCTTATTGTTGGAGAATGAAGAATTACTTCCATGAATCTCACAAGCACAACCTACTAATCTCGTTGACTGATTTCCCATAAAGACATTGTCATGAACCGACAAAAAATCCACATTTCCATAGATCGTAGAATGATCATAATTCATCTTTTCATTACTCACCACAAGATTTTCAAAAATACAATTATGAATAGAAACTTTACTTCCGTTTCCAGCCCAACCTGCTCCAATACAATTGGTTAAATCCCCATTCGTCCAGTATAATCCATCTATATCCACATTCGTACAATTCCCTCCTTCAAAACCTATTCTACGTTTATAGGATGTCCTTAACTGAGAAATTCCACCATTGAAATCAATGACTCCCCTACCCTTAAAACTCATATTATAAATAGGCTTAAAAAACTCAGGATCAGCAGCATTGAGACCTGAAAATAGAACAAAGGCTTTATCATCAAAGTACTCACTCAGCTTAATGACACTGTATTCCTCAAATTCAACATCAAGATAAGATCTAAGTTCCAGAATATTAGCATGTGCCCCCCTTAACGCCAAATCATCAGTGTGAGAATCAATAAGATAATGCCCACTGGGAAAGATTAATTTCAGTCCAAGCTTAGAACTAATATCGAAGGCTTTTTGAATAGCCGGCCTTTGATCTGCTGTATAGGAAGACCTAGCTCCGAAACTAGTAACATATACCCTTTTAGTAGAAAAAACGACAGTGTTTACGTAGTAATCATTTCCTCTCGAGCGATAAATAATTTCATCTTCTAGTACTCTACTATCATTTGGAATTAGGAAAGTTTCATCAATCCATGTGCTTACTTTTTGAAAGGTGACACTCTCCCCGGTAAAGCTATCAATAAGCTGAACAAGATTATCATTAGGAGCAGAATTTCCTACTGCAAAAAAATCATTTGTATACATCATAATATTTTAATTTGGTACTACAAATGTATCTCCCGCTGACGCCAAAACTTGACGCAAATAAAAAAAATACCAGAAAAAAATAAGATAATACAAACAAAATTTGCTTAAAAAAGCATAGAAAATAAAAGCAAAACACCCATTTTAAGTTATAACTTTTTATTATAACTATAAGTAATATCTCATAGTCAACCCATGCAAAAATGCTTTGATAAGAATTAAATAAACTTAGAAAAATTCAGGTTTTGAACAGAATATTCAAACAAATATACGCACCGGACAGCAGTTTATTGACTATGGATTTTATTATATTCACTAATTATAACAATATTCAATATATATTTAGTATCGAATCAATTCAATTAGGTATTAACATAATCACAAAAATCAATCTTCATGTATAGAAATAACGTAATAAAATACAACAAGATTACTGCTTTTTTACAGGCCCAATTGTTACTGAAGCACGTTAAAAACATTGAGATTTTAATTTTTTTTGCTCATAAAAATTGCATTAAATTTCAAATTATAGATGAGAAAAAAAATTCTGACACAAAAAAAACCTGCTAATAGAATTAGCAGGTTTTATATTGTAAAATTAAAAAAATTAATTGTTGATTGCAGCTACACCAGGAAGCTCAAGTCCTTCAAGACTTTCAAGCATTGCTCCCCCGCCTGTAGAAACATAACTTACTTTTTCACCGTATCCGAATTGTTTAACAAAAGCAACACTGTCACCTCCACCCACTAAAGAAAAAGCACCTAATTTTGTTGCTTCAGAAATACTGTCACCAAGAGCAACAGTTCCTCCGGCAAAATTTGACATTTCAAAAACACCAATAGGCCCGTTCCATAGGATAGTTCTGGAATTTAAAAGTACATCATTAAACTGATCTCTTGATTTGTGTCCCGCATCAAGTCCCATCCATCCTTCAGGAATAGAATAAATATCAGCTTCTTTTCTTTCAGCATCATTACTGAAACTCTCAGCGATAATAGCATCAGAAGGAAGATATACTTTTACATTATGTTCTTTAGCTTTACCTAATATTTCCAATGCCAATGGAAGCTTATCTTCTTCTACCAGAGAATTTCCGATTTTACCTCCCAACGCTTTAATAAAAGTAAAGGCCATACCTCCACCAATAATCAAATTATCTACTGCAGGAAGGATATTTTCTATAATGGTGATTTTAGTTGAAACTTTAGAACCCCCTAAAATAGCAGTTACCGGTCTTTCTCCACTTTTTAATACTTTGTCAATAGCTTTAAGTTCGTTAGCCATCAATAAACCGAAGAACTTAGTCGAAGGAAAGAATTTTGCAATGACAGCTGTAGAAGCATGAGCTCTGTGCGCCGTTCCAAATGCATCGTTTACATAAGCATCACCCAATTTGGAAAGTTGCTCAGCAAAACTTTCGTCTCCTTTTTCTTCTTCATTATGAAAACGTACATTTTCCAATAATAAGATCTCACCAGGTTTCAATTCTGAAGCAGCTTTCTCAGCTTTCTCACCAATAGATTCATCAACAAATTTAACTTCCTGCCCAAGAACGTTGGAAATTTCACCTATAATATGTTTCAGAGAAAACTCATCTTTCACCTCTCCTTTTGGTCTTCCAAGGTGTGTGATCAAGATGACAGATCCGCCATCGTTAAGAATTTTCTCTACTGTAGGTTTTACCGCAACAATTCTTGTGTTATCCGTTACCTGAAGCTGGTCATCCTGCGGAACATTGAAATCCACTCTTACCAGTGCCTTCTTATCTTTAAAATTGAAATCATTGATTGTTTTCATAAATATCGTTGAATTTTCGTTTCACAAATGTAAGGTTTTAAACTTTTTCAACAGATCCATTGAAATAAAAGTTTTCAAAAACTTTCCCCATCCCCATTCACTCAGTAATCAACAATTTTTTCTCTTATAAAGAAAAGAATAATGTAGTTGTTGTTGAGTGTTGTTAGTTTCGGGGATAAGTTTTAGGCTAAAAGTTTATAACAAATAGCTTTTGTTAAATTCATATTTAACTCACATTATAAATTGCTGTAAACCTGCTAATTCACACACTTATTAACAGATGTTGATAACTTTACTAAATACCGATTATTAGTAATTTTTTTATGGAAAAAGTTTGGATTAACTGAAGAAAACAATTTGAAAGTTGTGGTTAAAACTTCCGGAAAGGTTTTCTATTACGAAATAAATTCATCTTTAAAAATAGAAAGTTGATAAAAGTTTTCCACACTTATTAACATACCTTTTAACAATTAACCCCCGGTTTACTAACACTATTTGTTATTATTCTTACCTTTGTAAGGAAATAGAATCTAATAAAGCTTAATACAAGTATTATGAAAAGAAAAATTGCTATTGCAGCGGACCATGCAGGCTATGAATATAAGGAGATTGTTAAGAACTATCTCTCGGAACGCTTTGAAGTTCAAGATTTTGGCACGTTTTCCACAAACAGTGTGGATTATCCGGACTTTGTACACCCTGCTGCAACCTCTGTGGAAAACGGAGAGAATGAACTGGGAATTTTGATCTGTGGAAGCGGAAATGGAGTTCAGATCACTGCGAACAAACATCAGAAGATAAGATGCGCACTTTGCTGGATGCCCGAGATTGCAACACTGGCAAGACAGCACAATGATGCTAATATGATTTCGATGCCGGCAAGGTTTATATCCAAGGAAGTGGCTATTGATATTGTAGAGAAATTTCTTTCAACAGATTTCGAAGGTGGAAGACACCAAAATAGAGTTGATAAAATTGCAGCTTGCTAAATATACTGAGGCTTGTAAATCCATTTACAAGCCTTATTTATTTTTTATTCGTACATTTGCAGTGTTCAATAGGAATTACATTCTATTATTCTTCGGAACCTTTTTAATCTATAAAAAGATATTTAACAAAAGGTTTTCTCTTTTCTTCTCCATATTTGTATTAAATTTATACAAAACTAAAATTCCCGTTATAGCTGATTTAAAAAGGAAATTACTGTTGATTGACTGAAAGAAATTAAATAGTAAAATTAAGTTACCTTTATATAAGCATAAGTGGAAAATTTAGAAAAAGGTTTTAATTGAATTAAAGCCAGAAATAATTAAAAGAAAATTAAAATGCCAAAAAAAAGAAAATATATAAGTCATAAAAATGATTTGAAAATGATGGAAATCGGGAGACTGATTCTTCGTTTTATGAATGCTAACGCATCAAAAATTTATAACTATAAACAGATTGCTGACGGGATAGATTATAAGAACCCGAGACAGCGCGAACTTGTTATCCAGGCACTGCATAAACTTCAGGGATCGGAAAAGATTAAGGAAGTGGAAAAAGGTAAATATATTGTGAATTTGAAAATTGCGGGAACACTATCCGGAATTATCGATTTCAATCAAAGTGGAAATGCCTATGTAAGTGTAGAAGGAATGGAAGATGATATCTTCGTTCATGCGAAAAATGTGAAAGATGCTTTGCAGGGTGATAAGGTTCTTATTATAACTTACCATTATAAGGGAAAGAAACTGGAAGGCTCTGTATTGGAAGTTCTGGAAAGAAACAGAACAGAGTTTGTAGGGACTTTTCAGAAGGTAGCCCACAAAGATTTTGGGTTTGTAGTCTGCGACAAAAAATCTATCAATACAGATATTTTTATTCCGAAAACAAAATTCAATGATGCCCAGGATGGAGATAAGGTGATTGTTAAAATGACTGAATGGAAACCTGGAGATAAAAATCCTGAGGGGGAAATCATTCAGGTATTGGGTGCTCCGGGAGAACACGAGACGGAGATCCACTCTATCCTTGCAGAATATGGACTTCCTTATGAATTTCCACCGGAAGTTGAAGCCGATGCAGAGAAGATCGACAGAAGCATTACGGACGAAGAGGCCTCGAAGCGTTGGGATATGCGTGATATCTGTACATTTACCATAGACCCAAAAGATGCTAAAGACTTTGATGATGCTTTATCTATCAGAAAACTGGAAAATGGAAATTGGGAAATTGGAGTTCATATTGCAGATGTATCTCATTATGTAGTTCCCGGAACGATTCTGGATGATGAAGCTTATAAAAGAGCAACCTCGGTGTATTTAGTAGACAGAGTTGTTCCGATGTTACCTGAAGTATTGAGTAATGATGTTTGTTCTCTTCGTCCCAACGAAGATAAATATACGTTTTCAGCCGTTTTTGAATTGAACGATCAGGCAGAAATTCAAAAGCAGTGGTTTGGAAGAACAGTAATTCATTCAGACAGAAGATTTACCTATGAAGAAGCTCAGGAACGTATAGAAACGGGAGAAGGCGATCTTGCCGAAGAGATAAATACTCTGGACAAACTAGCCAAGATTTTGCGTGATGAACGTATCAGAAAAGGAGCTATTACTTTTGACAGAAGTGAAGTGAGATTCAATCTGGATGAAAATAATGAACCGATTGGGGTTTACTTTAAAATAAGTAAGGATTCCAATCACCTGATCGAAGAATTCATGCTTTTAGCTAATAAAAAAGTATCTGAATTTGTCTCATTGACAAAAAAAGGAGAAATCACCAACAATACATTTATTTACAGGATCCACGATGATCCGGATCCTGCGAAACTGGAAGCATTGAGAGATTTTGTGTCTACTTTCGGATATACAATGAATCTTGCCAATACCAAAAAAGTAGCAGAATCCTTGAATAAATTACTTCATGATGTCAAAGGAAAAGGAGAAGAGAATATGATTGAAACGCTGGCCATGAGAAGTATGAGTAAGGCGGTATATTCTACAGATCCTATTGGACATTACGGACTGGGCTTCGATTATTACAGTCACTTCACCTCTCCTATCCGTCGTTATCCGGATTTGATTGCTCACCGTCTTCTTCAGCATTATCTGGATGGAGGAAAATCTCCAGATAGACCGCAGCTTGAAGATAAAGCAAAACACTGCAGTTCTATGGAAAGACTGGCAGCTGATGCAGAAAGAGATTCCATCAAATTCATGCAGGTGAAATTTATGGAAAAACATCTTGGAGAAACATTTACAGGAGTGATTTCAGGAGTTGCAGAATTTGGTTTTTGGGTTGAAATACCTGAAAATGGTGCAGAAGGATTAATCAAGCTGAGAGACCTTGTGGATGATTCTTACTCATATGATGCAAAAACACATGCTGTATATGGGGTAAGACACGGAAACAGATATCAGTTGGGAGATGAACTTCGCATTAAGGTAGTGAAAGCTAATCTTATTCAAAAACAATTAGACTTTCAGGTCGTTTAAAATAACAATAAAGGGAGGCTGTTCTGCACAAGGACAGCCTCTTTTTTTTTCAGTTTTTTCAAAGGAACAGCATTATTCTTACGCGCTATCTCCGGACTTCAGAAACATTTACCCTCTTATTTTTACTTTATTTTCTTATCCTAAACTTGCTTTAATTGGAGTTGATATATAACAACTTTATTGAATAATTAAATCATAAAGTCTAACTTTGTATAAAACGGAATGAAAATCTTTTTCATTTTAAATCATATTAAATGTTTGAACTTGTACTATCTGCCGTTATACTAGGATTCATGCTGAGTCTGGTTTTTATAGGGCCTATATTTTTCCTCTTAATTGAAACCAGCTTTTCCAGAGGCCCCAAACATGCTTTGGCTTTAGATCTGGGAGTAATCAGTGCAGATTTATTGTGCATTGTTGCGGCATATTATGCCAGTTCGGATATTGTCACTTTAATTGATAAACATCCCGGGTTTTACAGAATAACTTCTATCCTTATTTTTGTGTACGGAATTGTGATGCTGGTCACCAAAACCAAAATGCATATGCCCGGCGAAGAAAGAATTATCGGACAAAATTATTTTAAAACGTTTTTTAATGGTTTTTTCTTCAATCTCTTAAATGTAGGAGTCATCCTTTTCTGGCTGGTAACGGTAATTTCTGTAAGAAATCAATATCCCGACACCAGCAGTTTTATTTTATATATAGGCATTGTACTGGCAACCTATCTTTCCATTGATCTTGCTAAAATATTTCTTGCCAAGCAATTTCACGATAAACTTACCCAGAAACTGGCTAATAAAATCAGAAGAGTGGTTGGGGTAATTCTTATAGTTTTCAGTTTCTTTATTTTCCTGCAGAGCTTTAAAAAGTTTAATCAGTTTGAAAGACAATTAGAGGAAGCTGAAAAGAAAGAAGTCAAATATCAAAAAACAGAATGAAAAAAAATATCTTTCCACAACCCCTTAAAAAGGGGGCTAAAATAGCTGTTATTTCCCCTGCTGGAGCTGTAGATGTATCCCAGCTGGAAAAGGGAATAGAAATGATTAAAAATAAAGGATTTGAACCTGTTTTGGGAGAGCATCTTTATACCAAGTTTTCAAATGGTTATAATTATGCCGGAACAGAGCAGGAAAGAATACAGGATATCAACTGGGCTTTAAATGATAAAGAAGTGGGTGCTATTTGGGCTTCCAGAGGAGGCTATGGCTGCCAGCACCTGATCCAGCATCTAAAATTGAAAAACTTCACCAAAAATCCGAAATGGTATATCGGGTATTCTGATAACACGGTGATACAAAGTTATCTGCTGAAGAAAGGATTTGTTTCTATTCATGGGCAGACCATCAAAACATCAAGCTTTGGAGTAACAGAAGAAAGTTATGACATGATCTTTGATATCTTAAAAGGGAAAACTCCTAAATACAGTCTGAATTCTCATGCATTAAATAAAAAAGGCAATATAGAAGGGGAAGTTGTAGGAGGAAATTTAGCCCTGGTGTATGCCCTTCTGGGAACCCGTTATTCTTTTGAATTTAAAGACAAAATTCTATTCATTGAAGATATCGGAGAAAATTTTTATGCTTTAGACCGAATGATTATGAGTCTTGAATTAGCCGGGGTTTTTCATAAAATCAAGGGGCTTATTGTGGGAGGAATGACCAATATGGGAGATGAAAAAGACAATAAAAACTATGAAGAAAGCTTTGACGAATTTGCTTATCAAATGATTTCAGAAAGACTTTCAAAGTATAAATTCCCTGTAGTTTTTGGTTTTCCAAATGGACACATTAAAGATAACAGACCTCTTTTAATTGGAGGAAATGCTAAAATAAAAGTGGAGACCAAAGTAAAGATTGAGTTCTAAGATGTACTAATTCTCAAATTAAGACTATGGCTCATCATAATGATTTTGGTAAAATAGCAGAAGACCTGGCCGCTGATTATCTTCGGAAAGAGGGTTATACCATATTGGCCAGAAACTTTCGTTTTCAGAAAGCGGAGATTGATATTATTGCTGAAAAAGAAGATGTAATCATTATTGTAGAAGTAAAAGCAAGATCTACGGATGCATTTATCCTCCCTCAGGAAGCTGTTACCAAAACGAAGATGAAGTCGATTGTCTCTGCAGCCAACCATTATTTAGAGGAAACAGATAAAAAGAATGAGGTAAGATTTGATATTATTTCAGTTCTTCCTGATGAAAAAAGAAAATTAAGTATTGACCATATAATCGATGCTTTTCAGGCATTGGATGCCAACTGATCAATACGTGTTTCAGTATATAAAGGAGTCAGTCAATATCAAAAAATTCAAATAGTAAAAGACTCGTATATGGAAACATTTTTACATTAAAATTTCAAGACTATGAAGACAATATTAATAACCGGAGCTACTTCTGGTATAGGTAAATCCACAGCAGAACTTCTGGCAAAACAAGGCAATAGAATAATCATTTGCGGTAGAAGAAATGAAGCGTTAGAATCTTTAAAAACGGAGTTATCTGAATTTACCGAAATATTTAGTTTAATATTTGACGTGAGAAACCTTGAAGAAGTTGAGACAGCCATTAATTCCCTTCCTGAAAATTGGAAAGATATTGATGTTCTGATTAATAATGCTGGGAATGCACATGGATTAGATCCTCTTTCTGCCGGCAAGACTGATGACTGGGATTCTATGATTGACGGAAACGTAAAGGGACTGCTCTATGTTTCAAAAATGATCATTCCAATTATGAAAACTAAAAATTTAGGTCATATTGTCAATATAAGTTCTGTGGCAGCAAGGCAAACGTATGCCAATGGAGTTGTTTACTGTGCTACCAAAAAGGCCGTGGATGTGATTTCTGAAGGAATGAGACTGGAGCTTACAGAGTTTGGAATTAAAGTGACCAATATTCAGCCGGGAGCTGTGGAAACGGATTTTTCTTTAGTGAGGTTTAAAGGAGACAGTGAAAAAGCGTCAACCGTATACGCCGGATATGAACCTTTAAAAGCAGAAGACATTGCAGATGCTATCGCTTACTGTGTAAATGCGCCTAAACATGTTTGTGTTTCTGATATGACCATTTATCCAAGTGCTCAGGCAGAACCAAGAACCATCTACAGAAAATAGTCTCAAAATAAAGGAGTAAATTTGCAGCATATTAAAAAGCAATTTTGCGGTTTAGCTTAAAATAAAAAAATGAAAATTTTATATCTTGAAACCTCTTCTAAAAACTGTTCTGTAGCGATTTCAGACAATGAAAAACTATTATGTCTTTCCGAAGAAGTTTCTGAAAACTATAAACAGTCTGAAAGCCTGCACACATTTGTAGAGTGGGCATTGGAAGGAGCAGGAATTTCACTGAAAGATATTGAGGCTGTGTCACTAGGTAAAGGGCCGGGTTCTTATACGGGATTAAGAATTGGAGCAGCTTCTGCAAAAGGATTTAGCTATGGACTGAATATTCCAATGATTGCCGTTAATTCTATGGAAAGCATGATAGAGCCTTTTTTAGGGCATAACTATGATTTTGTAGTGCCATTGATCGACGCAAGGAGAATGGAGGTTTATACGGCGGTTTATGACGGTCTGACGGGGATTGAAGTCAGTACTACAGAAGCAAAGATTTTAGATGAAACCTCTTTTGAAGAGTTTAAAGATAAAAAAGTGATATTTGTAGGTGACGGAGCCAAGAAGGCGAAAGAGATTCTGAATCTTCCCCAGGCTGACTTTAAAGACGATGTCTACCCTTCTGCACAGTTTCTTATCAAAAGAACATTAGAGAAAATAAACAATAAAGACTTTGAAGATACCGCTTATTTTGAACCTTTTTATTTGAAAGATTTCCATGGAGTAAAGAAAAAGAAATCTACAGATTCTAATGACCAGTAAAAAAAGCAATTACATAAAAAAAGCGAAGATTTAATCTTCGCTTTTTTATTTTATTGAGGCCTTTTAGGAATGGTTGATTCCGTGGGCTGCTGTGTTGCTCTTTTCTTTTTTTCCTGCTGGCTGTTACTGCCAGGCTTTTTTGGAGTTTCTAAGCCCTCTAAATTATTGTTATTGAGGCCGGCTTTTTGTAAGCCTTCCTGTACAGGTACAGATGAATTGGCATTAGGCTGTACAGGCACTTCTGGCTGCTTAGGAACAGAATTCCCTTTATTGTCAGTGGCCTGGAAGCTAAGATCACTTTTCAGATAATTCAGCATTTCTTTGGCTCTCACTCCTTCCGGAGTTTTAGAATAATTCAGTGCAATCTGCTCAAGCTGCAGGATCATAACCTCTTTTCCACTGGATTTTCCTGCATTAAAGGCATTAAGTAAATACAGTTTAGGAACTAAAGCATCTTTTGGAAACTTTTGGATCGTCTGGTCAATAATGTTCTTACTGTCATCAAACTTCTCCGATTCAAATAAAGCATAGGCCTTTTTATATTCATTTTCAACATCTTCCGTAGATTTTACAAATGAATTATTTTTAGGATTTCTTGCAAATTCAGCGTATGAAGTATAAGGGTAGTCCTTTAAAAGAATCTGTTTGGCTCTGTCTGATATCTGAGGATTTTTCTCGTAGTTCATGGCAAAAATCTCATACAATGCCTGAAGCATTACCTTCTCTTCAGGTTTTACATCTACAAGGTCATACAGTGTTTTTGTAGCTAAAGGCGTATTGGTAAAATAATTCTGATACATGATTCCAAGGCCTAAAGAGGCTGTATCCCTGTCCTTTTTCAGCTGGGATAGTTTACCCTGGTCTGTTGGGATCTGCTCAATATAATAAGCCGGTTCAAAACGTCTGGGGTTAGGGGCGGCTGTCACTCCTAAAGCTTCATTCTTCATGTCTTCAATAGAAACCATCTTTTTTGAAAAACGCCAGTTATCAGCAAGAGCTCTGTCTCCCCAAACCTGTTTAAAGGATGATGTTCCTTTACTTACTGTTCCGGTATTACTAAAATAAAAACCTTTTGTAGTAACCCCAAAGTCTTCAAAAGCATTGGTATTATTGGCAAAAATAGAATTGGCATTATAATCTCCGGTATCAAAACCTTTGTTTCTTTCCGCACGTCTTCTCTCAAGCTCTTCTTTTTCTTCTTTAGCCTTTAGCTTAGCGATATACTTGGAGAAAAAGTCTGTTTTCTGCCCCTCATCCATCCTTGCTAACGAAAGAATACTATCATTTTTTTTAATCAGATAATAGTTTTTAGAGATTTTTTTAATGTATTCAGACTGATCTTTCAGCAAAACCTTGGAAGGCTCATAAGTCATTACCACAAGTGCTGAATCATAGTAACTTCCGGCACCGATATAGTCATTCTTTTCCAGATAGCTCTTCCCTATTTCATAATATGCCAAACCTCTGATTTGAGGATCGGAAACCTTTTCAAATAAAGATTTTCTGAAAAACTGCTGGGCTTCGTCTTTTTTTCCTGCCTTATTGGCCATCAGACCTAAAGCATAATAAAATTCATTCTTTCTGGAAGCGTAAGTCCCTTTTTTACTGATGCTTTCCAGGTAATTTTTTGCGCCATTGTAGTCTCCTTTTCCATTAAAAGTCTTGGCAATAGCAATCTGGGATTTTACTTCAAATTCAAAATCATTGGCATATTTGTAGGCTGCAGCATAGCTGTCTCTTGCCTTTTCATTTTGTCCGAGATTTTCCTGTACCTGCCCTCTGAGATAAGCAATCCTGCTCTTAAGCTTTCTATTACCATTCAGTTCAAATGCTTCATCCAGCTCTTTTGCAGCCTCCTCTTTCTTACCGGAATCCAACAGAGACTCAGCATAATAAATACTCAGAAGTTTTGCATAGGTTTTATTGATCTTCTCCCCTTTCAGCTTGGCAAAAGTTTCATGGGCTCTATGATAATCTTTGATGTTGTCATAAGCTAACCCCTGATAAATTCTTGCCAATGGAATCCTTTTATCATCTTTCATACGGGTGAAGACATAATTCAGGGCATCCAGAGCTTCCAAAGGTTTGTTTTGATAAATTCTGGATTGTGCCAGAATCATATAGGCTTCAAAAATCTGTTTATTCTTCTCTTCCCCGTTTCTGATCACAGAATATTTGTTGATAGCCTTCAGTGCTTTAGCTTCAGCGATCTCTAAAGTGGTAGCCCCTTTATTCTGGCCGTCATCCTGATTATCCTGGGTGTTTCCAGGCATATTTCCCTGCATTCCCGGGATATTCGGGATACCGGTACCGTTTCTTCCCGATGTCTTAGGGTTGGCTACTTCAGCCATTTTCATGGAATTCTCTGCAAAAGCTGCAGACTGTCCAAGATCACTTCCTAAAGGCTGTTCTTCATAGGTGAGAATAGGGATATAAGGAGCATAAAAATTATCTTTATGTCCCTTGTCTCTGGTGGTAAACTCACTGTTTAATGCATCCTTAGCATTAAAAAGGGTGTTATAATATGTGGAAAAACCTTTCAATAGCTTAGACCGCTGCTCTGGCTTTTTTGTTTTGGTAGCACATGAAGCAACGATACACATTACTAAAAGGAACAATATATTCTTTTTCATTATTCAATATAACTAGCTAATCTGCTTTTTATTATCAGCAGTTTGATGATTTTGTAAAAATAATAAAATTTTATAATGAATAATATTTATATTTCTCTCAAAATTTTGTAAACCAAATGGGTAGGAAGCCCCATAATAGTATAAAAACTTCCTGTCATGCTTGTAATCTTAGCCATACCCAGCCATTCCTGAATACCATAGCTGCCCGCTTTATCGAAAGGTTTGTACCCCTGAACATAATAGTCTATTTCCTCATCGGTAATCTCATCAAACATTACATCGGCTACATCGGTCTCGGTAATAGATCGATCAGCTGTTTTTACCGTGATTCCGGTATAAACCTGATGTGTTTTTCCGGAAAGCTGGCGAAGCATCTTGCGGGCGTCAGCTTCATCGGCCGGTTTGCCAAGAATCTGATCATCAATAGCCACAACCGTATCGGATGTGAGTAGAACTTCGTCATCGATAAGGCTTCTGAAGGTGTCTGCTTTTAACTGAGATAAATAAGCGGCCGCTTCCTCTATTTTAATATGGTCTGGCAGAATTTCTTCACAATCTGTTTTTACCACTTCAAATTCAAAACCAAGACTGGAAAGAAGTTCCTTTCTTCTTGGGGATTGTGATGCTAAAAGTAATTTCATGAATACGAATTATACAGATTGAGTATTATCATCATGCCAGTTCCCCTGAACTTTCATAACCTGCTCTATGACGTCACGCACAGCACCGCTCCCTCCTTTTTTTGGAGAAATATAACTGGAAATTCCTTTTACTTCCGGAACTGCATTTTCAGGGCATGCTGCTATTGCAGAGCTTTCCATGATATGGATATCCGGAAGATCATCTCCCATAGTCAGGATTTCCTCATTTTTAAGATTGTATTTCTTTTTAAAATCCTCAAAATCCTCAATTTTATTATGGGATTTCGGATAGTAATCCTGGATTCCAAGATAATTGATTCTATGTTTTACCATCTCATCGTTTCCTCCGGTGATCACTCCAATCAAATAATTGTTTTTTAAAGCCTTAACGACTGCATAACCGTCCAGTACATTCATTACCCTGCACATATTTCCTCCGGGAAGAAGAAAAACACTGCCATCCGTAAAAACACCGTCAACATCAAATACAAATGCTTTTATATCTTTTAATTTCTCTTTATAACTCATACATTTTTTGAATAGAATGATTCATTGTTTTATAAATTTCAAGACTCTCGTCTTTTAATAACTGTTCGTGCAACTGTAAAATTCTTACATCATTTCTTACTGCGGGACCAGTCTGTGCCATTTTAGGCTCTATCTCATAGATTTTTTGGACCGTTTCATCAATTAAAGGCAAGAAATAATCAAAAGGAATCTCCTGAGAATCTGAAATTTCTTTTGCTCTTGAAAAAAGATGATTCACAAAATTACAGGCAAAAACTGCTGTCAGGTGAATATATTTTCTTTTTTCATGGGTGCTTTCCATTACATTTTTGGAGACCACAGAAGCAAGATCAGAAAGAAGTTTTTGATCCTCCTTATTTTCAGTTTCTATAAAAAACGGAATCTTTTCATATTCCAGATCTTTCGATTTTGAAAAAGTCTGCAACGGATAAAAACTGGCCTTTCGGTATTCTCCTGAAAGAATTTCTTTTGGAAGTGACCCTGAAGTGTGAGCCACCAGGCAGTTCTTCTTCGTGATCCTCTTAGAAACTTCTTCTACAGAATGATCACTTACACAGATTATATACAGGTCTGCATCTTTCAGCCGTTCTGTAGAATAAGGTAGATTCAGTTCTTCAGCTATTTTCTTTAGCTCATTTTCGTTCCTGCCAAAAATCTGGGCCAAAGGAATCCCTTTCAGACTGAAAGCCTTTGCCATGTGATAGGCAACATTTCCGGAACCGATAATTACAATTTGCATATAACAAATATAAGATTTTAAGCCGAGTACTGAAAAGAAAGAGGGTAGGGGAAACTGGAAGGTAAGGATAGGCATACTTATTGCCTGTAGTCTAACGCTTAGTACCAGAAAATTTCATATTATTTTGATTTTTAAGGTGAAAATTGAAGAAGTAATTTAACTTTCAGTTACTTTTGTAATCCAAAACAGTGAAAGCATCTTATGAAGATTAAGGACGCGGAAATTATTTCGTTGATGCAGAATCCACGGACCCAGGAAAAAGGTGTTCGTGCCTTGATGGATGCTTATCAAAGCAGATTGTATTGGCACATTCGAAGAATTATCGTGGATGGAGATCTTGCTCAGGATACTTTGCAGGAAACTTTTATTAAAGCTTATCAGAATTTTCATCAGTTCAAAAATGACAGCCAGTTGTATACCTGGCTTTACAGAATTGCTACCAACGAAGCATTACAGCAGGTCAACAAAATGAATAAAATGAAAAAGACTGATGAAGATGCAGAATATCATATGCAGAATCTTGTCGCCGACAATACCGAAGGAAGTGCCGAAGAAATACAAATACTGCTACAGAACGCTATACAAAGTTTGCCCGAAAAGCAAAAACTGGTATTTATGATGCGGTATTATGATGATTTGCCCTACGAAGAAATATCTAAAATTGTAGATATGTCTGTAGGGACTTTAAAAACAAATTATCATTATGCCAAGCAGAAAATAGAAGAATTTATTAAAGAAAATTACGAAAGATAATTTTTGAAAAAACAGAAATGAAAGAGTTCGACATAGAAAAATTAGAACGTAAAAATATTTACAAAGTCCCTGATCATTTGTTTGCAAACATTCAGGAGAATGTTATGAATGATATTAAGACAAGCAAAAAAGCCCCTGTCTTTAAATTAAACTGGATGTACGCCGCCGCCGCATCAGTAGCATTGATTTTTGGAATGACTTATGTTTTAAATTCTGATAATGACTCTGCTGAAAAAGGGTTAACTTCAGATACTGCCTATGCGGCCAATAAAGGAGAACCCAAAACAGAGGGAGAACTTGCTTATGAAACATTGAAAGCTGATTTAACTTCTGCTGATAATAATAATCAAACAGTTGTAAATCAGGGAAGTAATGTTGACTATGCTTTTAAAAACGAAAAAGAAAAAACAGAAGCGTCACCAAAGTCAGTGAAAACCACACCCAAAAAAGACGAAGCCAAAATGAATGATTACCTGGATTCGTTTTCTAATTCTGAAATTGCAGAATTGGCTAGTAACTCGACGCAAGACGTTTATTTGGACTTATATAATTAATAAAGATGAAAAAGATAATATTGACGTTTTTTATTATTTATGGTTTCGGCTTGAATGCTCAAAGGACGGATTATGACTGGAAAAAGATGGATCCAAAACAACGGAAAGAAGTCATCAACAATCTTTCTCCTGAAGAAAGAAAAGAACTGCTTAAGAAGTTTAGGAACAACATGATCATGGATAATCTGAACATTGATCAGGATGATAAAGCAGAATTTACTCAGCTTTATAATGAGTATCTGGAAAGTCAGAAACAGATAAAGGGACAGTTCGATCCTGGCTTCAATCCTGAAACATTATCAGATGAAGAAGCCAAAGTTAAACTTCAGCAAAGCTTTGAAATAGGGCAGAAGCTATTGGATAACAGAAAAAAATATGCAGATAAAATGCAGCAGGTAATTCCCTGTCAAAAAGTCTTAAAGCTGTTTCAGTCTGAGGGCATGATGAGAGATAAAATGAATGAAAGAAAACCTCACGGAAATAATAATTCCGGACCTAAACAGACCCCATAATAGTTTATTTTTTTAATGTTGGACGGCTCTTACAAATCTTTTTTTGTGAGAGCCGTTTAATTTTGAATCAGTTAAATTCTCCAGTGCTAAAAGATCTGTTGGTTTTATAATGACGAATATCTTTTTGAATCGTAATGCCAAGGCGGTTTATTTATATCCTTAAGAGTCATTATTTGTTATTGAAACTACAACGTAACGATTTTGTACCTGTATAATGGGATTCTTTGGCCCGGGAATACAACATTCCTGATGAAATTTAAATAAATTGATACAATAAGATTATGAAATACAATAATCTCTGTCTTTTTTTTATCTTTGCAAATTACAAGATTCTTAAATGAAAAACATACGAAATTTTTGCATAATCGCTCATATCGACCATGGTAAAAGTACCTTGGCAGACCGTCTTTTGGAGTATACGAATACCGTTACCCAAAGAGAACTACAGTCTCAGACGCTGGATGATATGGATTTGGAGAAAGAACGTGGGATTACGATTAAGTCTCACGCGATCCAGATGGATTATGAGTATAAAGGAGAAAAATATATTCTAAACCTGATTGATACACCGGGACACGTAGACTTCTCTTATGAAGTTTCCCGTTCTATTGCTGCCTGTGAAGGAGCTCTTCTTATTGTGGATGCTGCCCAGAGTATTCAGGCACAAACGATCAGTAATTTATATTTAGCATTGGAAAATGACTTGGAGATTATTCCAATTCTTAATAAAATAGATCTTCCATCTGCAAACCCAGAAGAAGTTACCGACGAAATTATGGGACTTTTAGGGTGCAAATATGAAGATGTTCTTAGAGTTTCAGGGAAAACGGGAGAAGGGGTTCATGATTTGCTTGAGCAGATTGTGAATAGAATTCCTGCGCCGGTTGGCGACCCCAAAGCTCCACTACAGGCATTGATCTTTGACTCTGTTTACAACCCGTTCAGAGGAATTGAGGCTTATTTCAAAGTGGTGAACGGAAGTATTTCTAAAAACGAAAAGATTAAATTTTTTGCTACAGGAAAAGAATATGGTGCTGATGAAGTAGGAACTTTGAAACTAAAACAAGTTCCGAAAAAGACTATTGAATGTGGTGATGTAGGATATATTATTTCCGGGATTAAAGATGCAAGAGAAGTTAAAGTGGGTGATACCATTACCTCCTTTGTGAATCCTGCAGAAGCTGCCATCGATGGTTTTGAGGAAGTAAAGCCAATGGTTTTTGCCGGAATTTATCCTATTGAATCTGAAGATTTTGAGGAACTAAGATTCTCATTGGAAAAATTAAGACTAAATGATGCCTCTTTGGTTTTTGAACCTGAAAGTTCTGCAGCACTTGGTTTTGGTTTCCGTTGCGGATTCTTAGGAATGCTTCACATGGAAATTGTACAGGAACGTCTTGACAGAGAATTTGATATGAACGTTATTACTACGGTACCCAATGTTTCATACCATGGATATTCTAAAAGAGAACCTGAAACTGCAATTTTAATCAACAATCCATCTGAAATGATTGATCCCAATCTTTTGGATAGAGTTGAAGAGCCTTATATAAAAGCTTCCATTATTACTAAATCCGATTTCGTAGGGGCCGTTATGACGCTTTGTATTGAAAAAAGAGGAGAGATTGTTAACCAAAGTTATTTAACGGCAGACAGGGTAGAATTAACATTCAATATGCCTTTGGCTGAAGTTGTTTTCGACTTCTATGACCGTTTGAAATCTATTTCCAAAGGATATGCTTCATTTGATTATTCACCAATAGGTATGCGTTCTTCCAAACTGGTTAAAATGGATATTCTGATCAATGGAGATATGGTAGATGCTCTTTCTTCACTGATCCACGAGAGTAATGCCTATTATATTGGTAAAAAGATGTGTGAAAAACTTCGTGAACTGATTCCGAGACAGCAGTTTGATATTGCCGTTCAGGCAGCATTGGGAGCGAAAGTTATTGCCAGAGAAACAATCAAGGCATTAAGAAAAGACGTTACCGCGAAATGTTATGGAGGGGATATTTCCAGAAAGAGAAAACTTTTGGAAAAGCAGAAAGAAGGTAAGAAAAAAATGAAGCAGATCGGAAGGGTAGAAGTGCCACAGTCTGCGTTCATGGCTGTATTAAAGCTTAATGATTAATTCATTCATTATAAAACAAAAACCGCTTCAATTAAGAAGCGGTTTTTTATTTATTTTTTACGTGTGAATTTTATTTCCATTGTTTTCATTTCCTTTCCTGTTTTAGGATTAGGTCCATACATTTCCAAGGTATGGTTATTATCATCCGTAAACGTATAGACTTCTCTTACTTCACATTCTTTTCCCGGTCGGCTTGGATCTGTCATTTTACCCTTAAAATCAATAGATTTTTTAGCTGCATTCCAATCTCCCTCGGCATGCATTAATCCCGTTCCCATATTGTCTATCCATGTGCTTACAAACTTTTTCTTGGCGTTATCATAGCCCATAATGCTCATGCCTTCAAAGGGCATTCCCATAAAGTTTCCTTTATAGTTGCTTACCTGATAGCGTCCTTCAAAGATCATTTTATTAGTACATTCAGAAGTGCTGGTTGCTGCTTTTCCACTGTCATCCATCCACATGCTGGTAGCACCAGTCCAGTTTCCATCAAATTTGGCCAGCATTTTATGCATGTCACCCGGAGTGGCAAATTCCATCCATGCTTTCGTTGCAGTGGCTGAATCTACGGGCTTCCATTCAGATTTTGCAGTGGCAGAATCAGTTTTTTCAGTAGTACCGGCTGCGGTTGTTTTTCCTTTCTCGCAGGCTGTCAGTAAAAAAGCCATGGAAAGAATGGTCAGTAAATTTTTCATAAATATTTAATTTTAAGTTGGTTATAATAATAACTTAAAGGTATGAACTTTTATTATATGTAATTTTTTTATTGTTATGATAAATTGTATATTTGTGTATTCGTAACGCAAATTAATTTATGGAATCTCCCAAAAAAATACAGGATATAAAAGTGGCTGTAGATGCCGTTATCTTTGGCTATTTTGATAAAAAAGACCTGCAGATTCTTTTAATCAAAAGAAATATAGAACCCTTTAAAGGTGGCTGGGCTCTTCCGGGAGGCCTTGTATTGGATGATGAAAATCTGGATGATGCAGTAAAAAGGGAACTTCACGAAGAGGCAGGCATAAAGCCCGATTTTTTGGAACAACTCTATACATTTGGTAACGTTGGCCGTGATCCGAGAAACAGAGTGGTTTCTGTGGCTTATTTAGGGCTTGTGAACCCTTCTTATCATGAACTGTTTGCGGACTCTGATGCAGATGATGCACAATGGTTCAGTGTCAATGCACTTCCAACTGTAGCCTTCGATCACAAAAATATTATTGATATTGCCTTAAAAAGGCTTCGTACCAAAATCCAGTATCAGCCAATCGGCTTTAATCTTCTCAATGAAGAATTTCCTTTCTCAGACCTTGAAAACCTTTACAAAACTATTGTGGGACAGGAAATTGACCGCAGAAATTTCAGAAAAAAAATCATGAGCTACGGTTTACTTAATGAAACCAATAACGTTAAAAAAGAAGGAAGCGGAAGACCTGGAAAACTATTTACCTTTAATCAGGAAAAGTATAAAGAACTGGAGGAAGAAGGGTTTTATTTTGAAATCAAATAGATTTTTAACCACAAATGACACAAAATCTTACACGAATAATCACCAATTTTCAAGTAATGCATTATTGAAAATTATGGTTAAATATTATATCTAAGAAAAATATTCAGAAGAGATATTCAATAGAAACGGGCTTTAGCCCGTTTTTTTATGATCAAAAATTCAATTGGCTTTAGCCAAAACCTAATAGACTCGTACCATTTTTGTCAAAATATTTGTGGTATTAGTCTTTTATTAATTAAAATTTTATATCTGATAATCAGTTGTTTATATTTATTAGTGTAAAAATGACACAAATAAATTTGGTAGATAAATCCGGATTCGCTTACATTTGTGTAATAATAACGCAATCATGAAATACACCAGACAAAATACTAAAGACAGATTTCAGAAAAAAGAAAGGATAAAGTTTTTATTTTTCTGGGGGCACACGGTTAAAGATGAAATCACCAAGTCATGCTTTAGCCAATGGTTTACAGGAAAGTTTGAAGAAAACGGGATTGTTTATAACACAGCAGAACATTATATGATGGCTGGTAAAGCAAGATTATTCAATGATCCCGAAACCTTAGAAAAAATATTGCAGGCATCCACTCCTAATCAGGTTAAAAGTCTGGGAAGAAAAGTAAAGAATTTTGATCCGAAACTTTGGAATGAACATAAATATGAGATTGTAAAACAGGGAAATCTTTTAAAATTTTCACAGAACCAGAAATATAAAGATTTTCTTTTATCAACGAACAATAAGATCCTTGTAGAAGCCAGTCCTTATGATACCATTTGGGGAATCGGGATGCTGGAAACAGATTCAAGAGCAGAAAATCCTTTATTATGGAACGGAGAAAACCTTTTAGGATTTGCCTTGATGGAGGTACGGGATGAATTAAGAGGGTAAAAACACAAGAACCAGTCACAAAATATTAATCATGGAAAAAACAGACCTACATCCGCAGATATTTTTAATTGAAGACTTTCTTACGGAAGCCGAGTGTGATCAATACATTGCCTTATCACAAGGAAAAGATTTTGAAGAAGCCAAGATCAATGTTGGTGGACGTCAACTGATGAGCAAAGGGATCAGAAATAATGACAGGCTGATGATTTTTGATAACAATCTGGCCGAAGATCTTTTTAAAAAAGCAGCTGAATTTCTTCCACAGGAACATGAAAACTTCAAACTTTTGAATTTTAATGAGATGTTCAGGGTTTATAAGTATTCTCCCGGCCAGCAATTTAAAATGCACCGTGACGGAAGTTATATCAGAAATGAAAAAGAAAAGAGTTTCTATACCTTTTTAATTTATCTGAATGATGATTTTGAAGGCGGAGAAACAGAATTTGAAAATCTTTTCACAGTAGCTCCTAAGAAAGGCACCGCCTTAATCTTTTACCATCCTTTAAGACATGAAGGAAAAACCTTGATTAGCGGATTAAAATATGTTTTAAGAACTGATGTAATGTATTCCTGTTAAAAATGAATGCAGGAATGAAGCATAGCTATGCTCTTTTTAATTAGCGTAATAATAACACAAAAAATGATCAGATATGGAAGATGAATTAAAACCAAGATTTATCGAATCATTACAGAGAAATAATGATCAGATCAGAGAAGACCGTGCGCGAACGATCGGAGAAGATTCAGAATTGATCTATAGGCGCAAGGTAGAAGACATCGAGTTGAAAATAAAAAGACTCGAGCGGGAACAGGAAGGACTTATTGATATCAGTCCTTTGGACAAAAACAGTTTGACTTTTGCGGATTTTAATCCCGAAGCATTCGTTCAGAAAGACATGGAATTATCATTAACAATCAGAAATCTAAATATTCAGTTAGAAGTGAGTCAGAAGAGATTTGAATATTTATTCGGAAAAACATTTTAGTCATGGGAAGTACAAGATACGATATAGACGCTCGTTATGACAGAGCAAGCAAAGCAGGTTATAAAACAAAATCTGCAAGTGAAATCTTCACACAGAATGCCAAAAGACAGGCACATCCCTCAATGATTCCTAACGGAATTTCTTTCAGGGAATCCAGAGATTCTGAAGTGCACCCTAATTCAGTTCCAATTATCCTGGGATTGGATGTAACTGGAAGTATGGGACATATTCCTCATGAGCTCATCAGAGAAGGCTTACCTAAGCTGATGGGTGGAATTATCCAAAGCGGAGTTCCGGATCCGGCATTGCTTTTCCTTGGGATAGGAGATCATGAATGTGATAGTTATCCGCTTCAGGTAGGGCAGTTTGAGTCCGGAGATGAAGAACTGGATATGTGGCTTACCCGTACTTATATTGAATCCGGAGGTGGCGGAAATGCTGGGGAAAGCTATCTTTTAGCATGGTATTTTGCCGCATTCCATACCAGAACAGATGCCTTTGAAAAAAGAAATCAGAAAGGATTATTGTTTACTGTAGGTGACGAACCTTGTCTGAAAGTACTTCCGGCATCAGCCATCAGAGAAATTATGGGTTCAGGACAACAAACCTATACTCATAATGAACTGTTGGAAGAAGCTAAAAAACGATACGAAGTATACCACATCAGTGTTTTACATTCTGATCAGGCTGTAAGAGCAGACAGAGGCTGGAAAGAACTGTTAGGTCAGAATTGTATATCCATAGAAGACCACAGAGAAATTCCAGAGGTGATCAAAAGGATTATCTGTGAAAAATATAAAGATCAAACCTTTGGAAGATCAAACCCTGAAGGATTAGACAACATACAGATGCTTTAGAACACCCATTTGCCGGAAAGGCAATAATTTTAAAAATGCTAGACATGAAAAAGGCGCAAATAGTTATAGGATTAGGTTTCGGAGATGAAGGAAAAGGAATCACTACAGATTTTCTGGCTCAACAAAACCCGGAGTCCGTGGTGATCAGATTTTCAGGAGGTCAACAGGCGGCTCATACAGTAATGATGGAAGACAGAAAGCATGTTCATTCCAGCTTTGCAAGCGGAGCTCTTCGCGGATTACCGTCTTATCTTTCGGAACATTGCACGATTCATCCTCAATTTCTATTCAACGAAATGGAAGAATTAAAAGCAAAAAACGGAAATACAGAGCTTCATATTCATCCTTTAGCCAAGGTAACTACGCCTTTTGATGTCTGGCAAAACAGAAATAGTTCCAAAAATCTGGAACACGGAACTTGTGGAAAAGGAGTAGGAGCCACCATGAAAAGAAATGAAAGCCCATACAAACTGTTTGCGATTGATTTTATTGCTCCAAGAGAAATGTTGATTGAAAAATTGAAGGGAATTGCTTATTACTACGGTTTTATGGATGAGGATCAAATGGATGAACAGATGAAACCTTTTTTAGACGCTATTGAACAAATCAATTGGAAAATAGATGATTATAGCTACCTGAATTCATTTGAAAACCTCATATTTGAAGGAAGCCAGGGGATTTTATTAGATATGGATCACGGTGTTTTTCCGAACGTAACCTATGCTCATACCTCCTCAAAAAATGCTTATGAGATCTGTAAAAACCTTCATATTGAAGATATTGAAATGTTTTATGTGACAAGAAGTTATGCAACACGCCACGGAAATGGCTGGATGAGCAATGAAAAAGAGATGATGTTGAAAAACAATGAAGAGGAAACCTGTACCTTTAATGAGTATCAGAAAGACCTAAGATTTGGTGATTTAGATTATAAGCTTCTGAATTATGCCTTAAAACTGGATGGAGCCTATGTCAATTCAACAAAAAAGAATTTAGTGGTAACCTGTCTGGATCAGATTGATGAGGAGTTTAAATTTGATAAACTGGAAATGAAGTTTGATACCATTTTCGGATCTTATTCCCCTTATTCAAAAGATTTTAAAAGGCTGATTTAATACTGAATACAGAGGTTTTATCTTATATTTAGGGTTGGAATAGAATGATGAGGTAAATAAATGCATTTTGAAAAAGAAACAATGAAAACGATACACTATTTAAAAGGAGATGCTACAGTTCCACAGGCAAAAGGAATAAAAATTATTGCTCATATCTGTAATGATCTGGGAGGTTGGGGAAAAGGCTTTGTACTGGCAGTTTCCAAAAGATGGGAAGTTCCGGAAAAAGAGTACAGAAATTGGCACCGTTTCAGAAGTGAAAATCATTTTGGATTGGGAGAAATTCAGATTGTACAGGTTGAAAAATATATCTATGTAGCTAATATGATCGGCCAGAAAGGAATGAAAACCGGAAGCAACGGAGTTCCCGTTCGCTATGAAGCCATTGAAAAATGCCTGGAAACATTAGCCAAAGAAGCCAAAGAACTTGATGCAAGCATTCATATGCCGAGAATCGGATGTGGACTGGCTGGCGGAAAATGGGAGCAGATAGAACCTATCATAGAAAGAACCTTACTGAATAAAAATGTTGAGGTGTATGTCTATGATTTTGATTAGAATGAGATGAAAGAATTTGAAATAAGAGCAGATTATACCCGTGATACCATTGTTGTCTACCAGGCTTATAATAAAGCCATTGCAAAAGCAGCCGTAGAGAATCAGAAGTTCAGTGCTCCTTTTTCATTCAGCAGAATGACTTGGATTAAACCTTCTTTTCTCTGGATGATGGAACGAAGTAATTACGGACAGAAATCCAATCAGGAATGCACTCTTGCTATACATATTAAAAGAGAAGCCTGGGAAAAAGCATTGGAACTGGCTATTTTAACTTCTCCTGAAAAAAGAGTCTATCCCAATCCCAAAATTTGGGAAGAAGAGTTTGAAAATGCGAAAGTCTATGTACAGTGGGATCCTGAAAGAAATATTAAAGGAAACAAATTGGAATATCGTTCCATTCAGGTGGGGATCAGTCGCTATCTGATAGAAGAATTTAATGAAGACTGGATTGTAAAAATAGAAGATTATTCACCCCTGGTAAAAAAGATTTTGACTTTTACCAAGCAAGGAGAATTTAATAAAGCAAAGAAACTATTGCCTATAGAAAAAATATATCCGTTATCCCAAGAAATTGCTCAGAGGATTGGATCAGAAAATTAATATTAAAAACATGAAAACAACAAGATTGTACAGACCGGTAGGAGAGAAGGAAATGGTATTGATTATGGAAAATGGATACAAAAAATTTCCACCCAGACTGGAATGGCAACCTATTTTTTATCCAGTACTGGATGAAGACTATGCCTCAGAAATTGCTGAGAAATGGAATACCAGAGATGAGTTTGGAAACTATCTTGGTTTTGTAACCCGTTTTGATGTTTCAGAGGAAGCTGCCAATCAATATCCGGCACAGAATGTAGGTGCCAGAAACCATAATGAATTGTGGGTTCCGTCAGAAGAGCTGGAAGCATTCAATCAAGCCATTGTGGGAAACATAGAAGTGATCAAAGTATTTGTAGGAAACGACTTTAAAGGATCTTCAAATACAGAAATTGAAAGTCTGGTGAATGCTTTAAAAATAACCACCACGAATCCATAAATAATTCATGCATTCGTGGCCAAAGAGAAAACAATCATGACCAATAAAGGAATGGCAAAAGATACATTGGATATCCTGGCCAGAAAATATTATATAAACACAGAAAACGAAAGAATAGATATAGCAAAAGAGTTGGAAATCAGTAAAAAAGAAACCGCTCTTTTCACTCCGGAACAACTGTCCGAGCTTACAGTTGCTCCAATGCCTGAAGTTGATTTTGATACTCAATTTGAAACCTGGCGTTGCAGTTCACTAAAAGCTATTTTAGAATTAGCCACAGAAGTAGATCAGGAAAAGATCATGTGTCTGAACTTTGCATCAGCCAAAAATCCAGGTGGAGGATTTATCAACGGAGCAGAAGCCCAGGAAGAAAGTCTGGCAAGAACTTCAGGTCTGTATGAAAGTCTGCTTCAGGCCTGGGATTATTACACCGTTCACAGAGCAATGGAATCCTGTTTTTATACCGATACAATGATTTACAGTCCAAAGGTTCCAGTATTTAGAAAAGATAAAGGAGAACTCTTACCTAAACCTGTTCTGTGTAATTTTATAACGTCTCCGGCAGTGAATGCAGGCGTAGTAAAACGTCAGGAACCGGAAAGAGAAAAAGAGATATTAGGTGCTATGGACATAAGAACAGATAAAATGCTGTCATTAGCCTTACATCAGGGAAATGAAACCCTTATTTTAGGAGCCTGGGGCTGTGGAGTATTCAAAAACGATCCGAAAGAAATTGCCGGTCTGTTCAAAAAGTACCTCCAGGGAAAATATAAGAACAAATTTAAAAGAGTGGTTTTTGCAGTGCTTACAAAGAAAGAAGAAATGCTGAAGCCATTTGAAGAAATACAATGAAACTTACATTAAAAAAATATAAAGAACAGCTACCAGATTGGCCTCAAAAAGGACATTACATCATGGCACAATATGATGATGAGAAAATTGTAGTCTATCAGTCATATAAAAGAGCAATAGGAGAATTTGCGGTTAAAAATCAATATTTTGGTGGTGGATTCAGTCTGGAAAGGATGACTTGGATAAAGCCTAATTTCCTTTGGATGATGTATCGTAATGGCTGGGGAACAAAAGAAGGACAGGAATGTGTATTAGCTATACATCTAAAGTTAGATGCATTCAAAAAATACCTTGAAAATTCTATTGTTTCTAGCTACAATGATGATCTTGGAATATCCAGAGAAATGTGGCAGAAACAAGTGAAAGAATCATCTGTAAGACTTCAGTGGGATCCGGATCATGATCCTTTTGGAAACAAGCTGGAAAGAAAAGCTATACAAATTGGTTTAAGAAATCAACATATCCATTCTTTTGCAAAAGAAGATATTATTTTAATTGAAAATATCTCTGATTTTGTTCAGGAACAGTATCAGTTTGTTCTGAATGATGATTTAGATCAGCTTGTCATTCCTGAAGAAAAACCATTATTATTTGATGATGAAGTTCTAAACAGGAAGCTTAATTTAAAGTAATGATTACACCTACTTTGAAAAAAAAATTATGAAAATTGAAGTTATAAGAGAAGACATCACAAAAATTAATGCAGATGCCATTGTCAATGCAGCTAATTCTTCTTTGTTGGGAGGTGGCGGTGTAGATGGTGCCATTCATCGTGCTGGAGGACCACAAATTCTGGAAGAATGCAGAGCGATCAGAAACAGGCAGGGTAAATGCAATACAGGAGAAGCAGTAGTAACAACAGCAGGAAATCTTTCTGCACAATATGTTATTCATACAGTAGGGCCAGTTTGGAATGATGATAAAGAAAAAAGCTCGAAGCTTTTATCAGATTGCTATAAGAACTCTTTACTGTTGGCAGAAAACCTTGGAGTCAAAACCATTGCTTTTCCTAATATCAGTACGGGAATTTATAGGTTTCCAAAAGAGCTGGCAGGAGAAATTGCTGTCAATGAAGTAAGAGAATTTCATTCAGATATCATAGAGAAAGTTATTTTTGTCTGTTTTGATGAAGAGAATGAAGAAATTTATAAAAAGCTTTTAAATCCTCCTCTTTAAAATCAATTATATTCGTGCATTCGTGGCCAAAAAACACAGTGTACAAAACACAATTTAAAACAAATGAAAAAACTAACCATATTAAGTGGTGCAGGAATCAGTGCCGAAAGCGGAATTCAAACCTTCAGAGACGGAGATGGTCTCTGGGAAAATCATAATGTAACTGATGTGGCCAGTCCGGAAGGATGGCGCAAAGACAGGGCTCTGGTATTGGAATTCTACAATCAGAGAAGACGCCAGCTTCATGAAGTACAGCCTAATGAAGCCCATAAGCTGCTGGCAGAACTGGAAAAATATTTTGAGGTACAGATTATTACCCAGAATATTGATGATCTGCATGAAAGAGCAGGCTCTACAAATATTCTTCATATTCATGGAGAATTGTTTAAATCATGTTCCTGTAACAATAAAAGCCTGACTTACGAGCAAAAAGATGATATCAACCTTGGAGATAAAGCCGAAGATGGCGCTCAGTTGAGGCCGTTTATCGTTTGGTTCGGAGAAGATGTTCCGTTGTATCAAACAGCGAGAGAAGTCGTAAAAGATTCAGATATTTTAGTGGTGATTGGAACTTCTTTACAGGTATATCCTGCAGCCGGGCTGATTCATGAGATTAACGACAACTGCCTTTTAATTGTTATCAACCCCAATGAAACAGAATTCGGATACGGAAAAAGAGCTGTAGTGATGAAGGAAACGGCCACACAAGGAATGAAATTGTTGTTTGATAAATTGATAAATCTTGCATAATGGCTATCTGGCAATATCAACTTATTGTAATACCTGAAAAGAAATTGTTGAAAAATAATAATAAAATCCCTTTGAGAGTATTTTCAAATCCAAATAAGAGGAGTTATTATTTAAATTTTAATTGGTGGAAAGGTGCTTTCATAGATACAAAATTAATAAAGGAAGAAATCGGGAAACATGTACCTTTAAGAGATTGGTCAAACGAAAATTTTTTTGGGTGGAAGGGAAATACTAAAAATAATGAAGATAATGACGCATTCATGTCAGTTATTTCATCTCATGAAATCTCTGGATTTCAGTTTAGAACTGACTTAAGGAACAGGAATAACATTGAAAATTTTCTAAAACAAATGTTAATTATTTGTAAGAATAATAATTGGTTAGTTATGAATGTAAATGGGAATGTATTTTATTCTGATTTTGAAGTGATTCTAGATGATATTAGAAAATCAAACGCATATTCATTTTTAGAGGATCCACATGTATTTATTACAAAATTGAATGAAAGGGAAGAAAAAAAGAAATCCTTTTTGAAACGGATATTTTCAAAGTTAAAGAAATAATGAAAAATATTATTAAATCAGGAATTTTCGGCGTTTGTACGGGAGATGCTTTAGGTGTTCCTGTTGAATTTAAAGACAGAGAATATTTGAAACAGTTTCCTGTTACCGAAATGCAGGAATTTGGCTCGCATAATCAACCCAAAGGAACCTGGAGTGATGACAGCTCTCTAACGCTCTGCCTTGCTGAGGCACTTACAAAAGGCTATAACCTGGAAAAGATAGGGGAAAGCTTTGTAAAATGGGTGAGATATGGACATTGGACCGCTCATGGAAGACTTTTCGATATTGGAGGAACTACACGGGAAGCGATTGCAAGACTAATTAAAGGAGAGAGCGCCCGATTTTCAGGGAATATTTTTGAAGAAGATAATGGGAATGGTTCTTTAATGAGAATTCTTCCCTTAGCTTTTTATTTGGAAAATGAAGATGATACTCAGAGGTTATATAAGACCGTAAGGGAAGTTTCAACCATTACGCACGGCCATTTTAGATCTGTTTTTGCTTGTTTTATCTATGTAATCTTTGCGATTCAGTTAATAAAAGGGAAAAACAAAACAGAAGCCTATGAGTATATGCAAAAAATGGTTTTGGAATATGCAGAATTACAAGGTTTTAACCCAAGTGAGACTGAACTCTTCCAAAGAATTTTAAAAAATGATATTTCAGGTTATTCTGAAGATGAAATCAGAGGAAGTGGCTACGTGCTACACAGTCTGGAAGCCTCTTTATGGTGCTTTTTTAATTCGGAAAGTTATTCAGAAGCTGTTTTGAAAGCGGTGAATCTGGGAGAAGATACCGATACGACAGGAGCCATTACAGGAGGATTGGCAGGTATTTATTATGGGTTTGAAAATATTCCTCAGGAATGGGTTGATGAATTGGTGAGAAGAAATGATATCGAGAAGTTATGCGAAAAATTAGACAGTAAATACTCAATAAACAAATGAAATCTTTCCTAAAAGCCCTTACCGAAATGTTTTCCAAATATGATCCTGATAATGATATTGTGAACTTCCCTTTGAAGAAATATCATGGAAGAATTGAAATCAATAAAGCGTTGGAAGTTGGAAATTGCCGTGTTCATTATTCTCCGGATTATGCATTTGAGACTCCGGTTGAAGTACAGAATAGGATAAAGGATAATACCTTACTTTGGATAGACAATCAAAATAGTCTGCTGGGTTTTTCAGATCAAAATAGAACCTTACTAGTTCCTTTGAATAAGATCAATGGAATAGAAATCCAAAATATGCTTAAAGGGAGAGGACCGGCTGAATCTTGTTTGTGGATTTACCTGTACGAAAAATCATTTGTGACTCTTTCAATATCACCGGAGATCTATTATTTTGATCAATATGCAGATGATATCATTAAAACAACAGGGTTTACCGTCACTTTTTCCCCGGAATTTTATAATGCATAATTAAAACACAAAAAACAATGAACGAAGTAGAAACAAAAAGGATAAGTAAATTTTTAAGCCTTATTTTGAGGCACCAACCCGAAACTATCGGCCTGAAGCTGGATGAAAACGGATGGGCAGATGTAGAAGAGCTGAGAACAAAATCAGCTAAAAAGAGGGTGCATTTTTCTCTTGAAGAATTAGATGAGGTGGTTGAAACCAATAATAAAAAGAGATTTGCATTTAATGAAGATAAAACCATGATCAGAGCCAGCCAGGGACATTCTATTGATATAGATTTAGCCTTGGAAGCCTTACAGCCACCTGATTTTTTGTATCATGGAACTGCAGAAGCCAATATTTCCTCCATCTTGGATAAGGGAATAGAAAAAAGAAGCCGTCAACATGTACACTTAAGTGCTGATAAAGAAACGGCTACAAAGGTGGGGATGAGACACGGAAAACCCATTATTCTGACTATTAGAACCGGAAAAATGTATGAGGATGGATTGTTTTTCTATCTTTCAGCTAACGGAGTCTGGCTGACAGATTTTGTAGATGCACAATATATTTCAAAATAAGGATGGGAAGAACATTAGTGATAGGAGATATTCACGGAGGACTTAAGGCGCTTCAGCAGGTTTTTGAAAGGGCAGAGGTCACGGACGATGATCAGCTTATCTTTCTGGGAGATTATGTAGATGGCTGGAGTGAATCTTCAGGGGTTATCCGTTTTTTAATAGGGCTTTCAGAAAAGCAGGAATGTATTTTGATTAAAGGGAATCATGATGCCTGGACTGAAGACTGGCTCTTGGCAGGAACCGGACCTGATGTATGGCTTTTCAATGGTGGACAAAGTACAGTAGAAAGTTATGCAGATTATTCTCAGCAGGATAAAGAAATCCATCTTGACTTCTTTCAGAAAATGAAAAACTACCATGTGGATAGTCAAAACCGGCTGTTTATTCATGCAGGATATTCTTCTATGCATGGACCCGAAAAAGAGGTCTACTCCAGCAATTACAGATGGGACAGAACCCTTTGGGAAACTGCGGTAGCAATGGATAAAAAACTGGCAAAAAACTCAGAGCTTTATCCCAAAAGATTGCTTTTATATCATGAAATATTTATCGGGCATACACCAACACTCTATATTGGAAGTAAAACCCCCGTAAATAAGGCAAATATCTGGAATATGGATACCGGGGCCGCTTTTACAGGAGCTTTATCTGTCATGGATATTGATACTAAAGAATGCTGGCAAAGTGATCCGCTTCCACTTTTATATCCTCATGAAAAAGGAAGAAACGTATAAAATTAAAAGATGAATATGATATTCTCTACAACCCAACCTCATAGATTTCCAAAACCTATGAGGTCTTCTTTTTTATTTCATCATAGATAATCTTGTCTTTTTAGCATTTTGCTTTTCTGCCACAATCATATTACCTAATTTTAGATCCGGAAAATAAAATATCAATGAAACTGAAATACCTTCTGCTTGTTCTAAGCTCATCTCTGGCTTTTGCTCAAAAAACATTTCAGACTCCTTTTGAAAAAGGAAATGGTAACCAAACTGTTACCTATGATGAAATGAATACCTATTATCAGGATTTATCCAAAAATTTTAATACCATTCAATACCTTAAAAAAGGAGAAGATGACAACGGAAAACCCATTTATGTGGTGGTGTATAATCCTTTCCCTGAAAAAGATCTTGAAAAACTGAGAAAAGATAAAGCCATCCTCTTTGTCAACAACGGAATTCATCCCGGAGAACCGGATGGTATAGATGCCACCATGATGCTGATGCGTGATTTGGCAACCGGGAAAATTAAAACACCACAGAACTTTATCATTGCAGCCATTTCTGCCTATAACATCAGCGGAATGCTGAACAGAGGTTCGTATTCCAGAGCCAATCAGAACGGTCCGGAGCAATACGGATTCAGAGGAAACGCAAGGAATTACGACCTGAACCGGGATTTTATAAAAGCAGATTCTAAAAATGCCAGAAGCTTTCAGGAAATTTACCAATGGCTGAAACCCGATGTATTTATTGATAACCATGTAAGTAATGGGGCTGATTATCAATATACTTTTACCTATATTTCAACCTTTAAAGAACGCTTAGGAAATGTGTTGGGAGCTTATTTTTATAATGATTATCAGGCTAAAAATCTGGATGATATGAAGAAATTAGGCTACGAAAGTACTCCTTACGTCAATATTCACGGTGATGTTCCTGAGGTTGGTTTTGCTTCATTCGAAGATTCTCCGAGATATTCTACAGGCTATACAACCTTATTCAATTCTTTGGGAACCGTTCCGGAAACCCATATGCTGAAACCTTATGACAAAAGAGTAGACGCAACTTACAAGTATATGTTGGTGAATCTGCAAAATCTGGATAAAGATTATCAGAAAATAAAACAGCTTCGTATAGAAAACCTTAAGCAATACCAGCCTGGGGAACAGTATGGAATCCGTTGGAAAATAGACTCTACAAAATTTTCTACCATGGATTTTAAAGGATATGAGGGAAAATATAAACCCAGCGAAATCTCAGGAAAACCAAGGCTGTATTACGATAGAAACAAACCATTTACAAAGAATATCAAGCTTTTTAATACAGCAGTTCCTACAGGATATATTACCATTCCTAAATACTATGTGATTCCACAGGCTCAGTATAGAGTTATTGAAGAATTTAAACGAAACGGGATTCAGATGAAGCCGCTTCAGAAAGACAGTGCTATTGCAGTAGAGTCTTATAAGATTAAAGATTTTAAAACGGTTAAAAATCCTTACGAAGGACATTATCTGCATTATGAAACCACTGTAGAGCCTTTAGAAAAACAATATACTTTTTCTAAAGGGGATTATTTGGTTTCTACTCACCAGCCTGGTGTGAAATATATTGTTGAAACGCTTGAACCTGAGGCGTTAGACTCATTTTTTAACTGGAATTTCTTTGATGGAATCTTAGCTCAGAAAGAATACTATTCAGCCTATATATTTGAAGATACGGCTGCAGACCTGTTGAAGAAAGATAAAAAGTTGAAAGAGGCCTTTGACAAAGCAAAAGTTTCAGATAAAAAGCTTTCAGAAGATGGTCAAATGCAGCTGGACTGGGTCTATAGATACTCTCCTTATTTTGAAGAAAAAACATTCAGACAGTATCCTATATTTAGGGTCTTGTAATGATTTGATAATGAATGAATAAACTAAAAAGACGTTTCTGATCGAAACGTCTTTTTTTTATTTTGGAAGACCTCTTTGCAAGGCCAGTTCTGCTCTTTTAACGGCTAATTTTTCTTTCCAGTCCATATATTCTTTTTTGAAATTGGACTTCATGATATCATCAAATTTACGCTGTACCGTAAGATTCCATAAAGAATGCGCCTTTACCGCCCATGATTTATCCCATGCTCTTAATGAAATAGAGAAACTTCCGTCCAGATATTTCATCCAGTGCCACCATCCTGTAGGCATAAAGAGCGTATCTCCATGCTCAAGAAAGCATTCAATACCTTCTACACCATCCAGTGCCGGAAATTTGTTGAAGTCCGGATTTTCAATATCATAATCTTCCAGGGCATATGTGGCATAAGGAATTTGGTATAACCTTTCTCTCCATTTATAATCGAATAGTAGAATATGTTTTCTTCCATTAAAGTGAGTATGGAAGATATGCGCCATATCGATATCAAAATGAAGGAAAGTTTCGGAACCCTTACCTCCAAAAAACATGTTCGGGTATTTATCTAAAAACCCACCCATTAATTCTTTAGGTGAAATATAATCTTCAAGAAGATTCGGGGCAAATTTTATCGGATCAAAAAGGAAAATTCTAAGATCGGTAGGCTCCCTCTGAATAAGATCTATATAATCTCCAAACTTCATCTTTGCAGCAGAAGAATTGATGGGGGCAGAAGGATCTGCTTTTGAACTGTCATATAGCGGAACCTCCACATCTCCTACAACATCCTTCATATATTCCATCGTCCATTTTTGGTATGCCGGCCATTTTTTTGCCATATTTTTGATGACAACGGGCCTTCTTGGCTTTAGATATTTTTCGTAGAATTCCTCCTGAGAAATGTCATCTACAATATCTATAGGCTTTAAATTTATTCCCATTATGTAAATTTTATATTACAAAATTATTAAATTAAAGTATAATGAGAAGAGTTTGGTTTTATTTTTTATCTATGATTGAAATTATTCTCAACTGTTTAGACTAAATAAAAATAATAAAAAGTCATTTATTGCCTTTTTTAAGGTCATTTCAAAACCTATGAATAAATTGCCCCATAAATAAATTACAGGGCAAAAAAACACAAATAAAATGAACAAGAATTCATTCTGACATCTAATGTATCGCTTTTATCCGACAAAGAGAATGGGATAAAAGTTAATAAAATCTTCCAAATTTTGTCATTATATTGTTTTAATTCTGATAATAAAAATTATACTTTACTTTTAATATTCAAATATAAAAAAGTGTATAATTTTATTAATTTAAAAATAAAATAGATGAATTGTTGTTAATATAAGAATTTGCTTTCTCTTTTCTACCCATCTGATAATGTGATTGTAACAATAGAATGTTTTTTACTTCAGTATTTGTATTTCGTGAATGTAAATGGAAAGGAATTGATCTTGTCAGATTATAACTATATTTGTAGTGATATAGATTTAACTTTTCGATTTAAAAATGATCTTTATGAAAAGTGTAACGAAAGTCAACAACTATTAACTAATTGGAGTAAATACTAAATATGAAAAAAAATATTTCTTTATTTTTGATGATCTTTATTTCTGTGTTCACTTTTGCGCAGAAAACGGTGTCAGGAAAAATTACTGATGATGATGGGGTAGCCATACCAAGTGCAAGCGTAACGGTTGAAGAACCGGGCAAAGATGCTATTCTGGCGTACGGAATCACCAATTCTAAAGGAGAATATAAAGTGACATTCACCTCTCCAGAAGCTAATGTGGATCTTAAGGTGAAAGCGTTTAACCAAAAACCGGTTACCAAACAAATCAGTAATGCTGATCAGAACCTGAATTTTAAAATGCAGTCGGAGGCTACAGAAATTAAAGAAGTGCAGCTGAAGACCAAAATGATCACCGCCAGAGGGGATACAATTTCTTATGACCTTAAGGCTTTTAATAGTAAAAACGATAGAACCCTTGCCGATGTAATGAAAAAAATCCCGGGAATTGAAGTCAATAAAGACGGAACAATTCTCTATCAGGGAAATGCAATCAATAAATTCTATGTTAATGGTAAAGATCTTATGGAAGGCGGTTATGGAACCATCAACAACTCGCTGCCAAAAGACGCCGTACAGAAAGTAGAAGTTCTCGAAAATCACCAGCCGGTTAAAATTCTTCAGGATAAAGTACCTTCAGATCAGGCAGCGATTAATATTAAGCTTAAAAATTCTGTAACCATGACCGGAAGAGGAGAAGTGGGAACAGGTTTTGGAGATCCATGGCTTTGGAATGTAAAGCTGACTCCCATGTTTTTCGGACAGAAAAGCCAATGGGTGGTCAATTATAAAACCAACAATATGGGTGAGCAGGTAGAAAATGAAGGAAATATTCTCGCCTTTGGAAGCGGATGGGAAGGGCGAAGAATAAATGCTGCCCAAAATAACTGGTTAAGTGTTGAAAATGCCAGTGTTCCCGATCTTCCGGTAAAAAGATATTTGATGAACAGTGTTCATTATCTTTCTGCTAATTACCTTACCAATATTGATAAGAAAAAAGAATGGGAATTAAAAGCCAATGCCAATTATACCAATAATGCGGTAGAAAGAGAGTCCAATAGTACAACTACTGATATCCAGCAGGGAACGAAATACAATACTAAGTTCCTGAACAATTTCTATACTGATAAGGTAAAAGGAGAATTGATATTTACTAAAAATGCAAAGAAAGGATTCTTTAAAAATACAACAACTTTTTCCCAGTTTTGGAACGCAGACAGAGCTGTTGCTGAAAGAAATGATAAAACAGGCTACAGACTTGGAAATGAAGCCTTAGAATCCCCAACATCATCTTTTCAAAACTCTTTGAGTACCATTATTCCGTGGAAAGAAAAAATGATCAATTTTAAATCCTTTATTAACTACCAGAATGACAGGCAGACATTGGAAATTTCTCCTGCCAACTATTTACAGTTCCCCTACAAAGAGCCGGGAAGTACAGATTTCTCAACGATTAATTTTACTCCGGGAAGTACAGCTTTGCAGACTTTTAAAATTAAGACATTAGATACATCACATTCTGCAAACATCAGTTTTTCAACAAAAGGCTGGACGTTTACTCCACAGATCGGAATTGATTTTTCAACAGATAAACTGACGACAAACTTTGATGGGAGCACAGTTGACAACTCTCCTGATTTCAACAGTTTAGCTTATGAAAACGATCTGAAATTCACGAAAATTAATCCAAATGCATCAGTAGGAGTTAACTATAAATCTGAAGCTTGGAGCTTATTTGCTAATTTCCCGGTCAACTTCAATAATATTAAAGCTGAAGATGCATTCAGAAATGTTTCAAAATCTTTAAATAAAACAACATTTACCCCTAATATCTTTGCTCAGTATTCTTTTGCTTCATTTTTTAAAGCAAGTTTGAGTGGGAATATCAGTAATAATTTTGGGGACATCCAGACTGCTTATGCAGGGTATATTTTAACAAGCCCTGGAGGATTTAATGTGATGAATCCAAAAAATCCAATACCTCAAACGACCACAAAAAATGCAGGTGCAAGATTAGAGTATAGAAACCCACTAAACAATATCTTCTTTAATGTCGGATATAGATTAAGTGATGCTAAAAATAACTTACTGGCCTCAAGTGCTGTAAATGAACTAGGATTCAGTGTTATTGAGTATATTGAAAGTGAAAACAAAAGAACAAGCAACAGTTACTATGCAGAAATTGGAAAATATTTTCCTAAGTTTAAAACAAATGCTTCCCTGACCTATAACAATACAAATTCAAAATCTCAGTCGAGAAGAAATGATCAGGACATTAACACCACAAATGACGGAAATACGTTAGGGTTTAAATTGAACAACACCTATTTTTCCTGGATGAGTGTAGACTTCAACATGACCAAATCATGGAATAAACAATCCAACGGAATTATTCAGAATGATCTTGGAAAAACTGAGGGATATACCCATAATTTGAATGTGTTCTTCTATCCAATAGAAAACCATACCATAGGGTTCTACTGGGATCAGATTAACTCAAAACTGGGACAAACGAAGTTAAATAACGGTTTCTTTGATGTATCTTATCAATTTAGCTGGGCAAAGAAAAAAGTAGACTTCGAATTAAAGTGGATGAATATTGGAGACAGAAAAGTATTTGAAAGGATCAATGTAGGAGATGCTACTATTACACAGACAACAATGCAGCTCCGCCCTAGTCAGGTAATGTTTACTGTAAAATTCAACTTTAAATAAAATAAAAACCAATCCGCATGGATTGGTTTTTTGTTGAGATATAGTGATAAATTAAAAGCTTTGCTGATCTGCAGAAGGGCCATAACTTCCGGGAAGAGGAATGTTATTCAGTCTGTAATAGACTCCCAATTGTGCCCGGTGATGGGTAATTTGGTTTAACGCATGGCGGATTGCTCCATATTTAGTCCAGCTTGCCAGTTCATGTCCATCATTCTTAATGGTCCAGCTTGGATTCAGCTGGTCTTCGGAGGCTTTTTCTAAAGCGGCTTTTCCGGACTGATAGTCGTTGTCAAGTTTTTTTAAAAGATCCTCTTTGGTAGAGAGAACCGTAGGTTGGTATCCTCCTGTGGCAAAATCCAGTTCAGAAGTGTTCAAAATAGTATTGGGCCATTCAAAAACTTCCACAAGATGAGTGGCAAGGGGCATCATTTTCATACTTTTTTCGTGAGGAGCATAATCATTTTTTCCTTCAGGAAAGAGTTCAATAAATTTTTTTGTCGTTTGGAATTCTCCCTCCAGTTCGGATTTTAATTGTGATAAAGTGTCCATAATATTTTGGTTTTTAGAACATTAAAGTTAGCTCTTTTACCACTTGAAATGTTTTAACAAAATCATAAATTTTATATTTTACTCTTCCGGCCACAGGAAAATTAACCCACAGGAAAATAAAAATGAAGAAAAACTGTAACAAATAGGTAGATCCTATTACTAATTAATAAAACTTGATTAAAAATGAAAAAGCTATTTTCTATATTCTTTATAGCTCTTTTTGCTGTAGCAAGTGCACAGGAATCTAAAGAAACGGCTAACCGCTTCTTTTATGAGCTTACATTTAAGCCTAAGAAAGATTCTGCAAAACTGGATAAGGTCATTACTATTCTGGATATTACAGATAAAAACAGATCTGTTTATCAGGATTACACCGTTATTGCACAAGATTCTATTATGAAAATAGAAATAGAAGCAATGCAAAAGGCCGGCATCATGAAAGACCTTTCAAAATCTCTTAAAACACCAAAGATTTCAGCAAGAATATATAAGACGTATCCAGGTATGGGAATTCAGTATGTTGACAAAATTGCAAATGGTTTTACGCCCACAAATATTGGCTATAGTGAAAACTTAAAGTTCAATTGGAAGATTCTTGGTGACAAACAAAAAATAGGGGAATATAATACCCAAAAGGCCACTACAGAATTTGGTGATAGAAAATGGACGGCATGGTTTACAACAGATATTCCTTTCCAGGATGGACCGTACAAATTTTACGGGCTTCCAGGGCTTATAGTAAAAATAGAAGATTCAGAGAAAAATTATTCTTGGGTATTACAAGGGAATAAAAAAGTGAAAGATTATACAGAGTTTTCTTATATAGAACATTTGATGCAAGCTTCAGGAGGAAAGGTCAAAGATCTACCAAGAGAAAAGTTTGAAAAAACGTTCAATGACTTTAAGAAAGATCCTTTTGCTTCTGTAAGACCTATGATTACGCAGGAGATGATGTCTAAAACAATTCCGGGTATGGACGGGACTATTGGAGACATGATGAAAAAACAGGAAAAACAGTACAAAGACTTTTATAACGCTAATGATAACCCTATCGAGCCTCCTTATGCTAAATTAAGTGTAGGAACAGTTGAAAAAGTAGAAAAGTAAAAATCAAAACAGACTTCATATCAACTAAATTATATTCAAGTCAACCCAGATACAGCAATGTATTTGGGTTGATTTTTTTGTTTTGGATAAAATGTGAAATTTTTACAGTTTTGAATGTTATGACATCAATAAAATTCCTCTAAAATGACAAAAAATTATGATTAATCAATTTTTAATAATAATAAGTCACAATACTTGGAATTGAATGTTTGTTTTTATAATTTAGTTAGCTAACAAATTATAAAATTATTATGAAAAAAGTTATTCTTACGATGTTATTAGTAACATCCACAATCTTATTAGCAAAAACAGAAGAACCAATTACAAAAACAAATGCTAAGAATATACAGCCTGTTTTAATTGCTAAAAAAAATATTAAGGAAGAAAAAAATGAAATAACGGGGATTAAAAAGATAAGCAAGGAAGCCATGAATTTGGAAGGTTGCATAGCTATGGCTTCCTATATTGGAAGCTATAATCCTCCGTTAGGAGCAGCAATGATGGGAGAATGTGTTCGAAATTATAATTAGTGTAAATCACATTTAAATCAACCCAGATACAGCAATGTGTCTGGGTTGATTCTTTCATACCTACTGTTATTTAGATTAAATTTAAATAACGTATATTTGCAGCACAAAAAATCAGGCTTTGAAAGAGAAAGGATTACATAAATTAAGTGGATTTCCCAAAAACAAAATGGGAAAGATATTGGGATATGATAATGACCATCTGAAAATGCCCAATAAAATCATTGAAATGGGGCTTCTTCCGGAGACCATTTTCAGGATTTTGTATCAGGCTCCATTCAATGGGCCAATGTATGTAGAGTTTGGAGTAGAGAAAAGCCGGATTGCTCTTCGTGAGGAAGAAGGAGATTACATCATTGTTGAAGAATTGAATTAATGCAGGCAAACAAGAAAAAACAAATACTTTTAGTCGGAAACCCGAATGTAGGAAAATCTACGGTTTTCAATACGCTTTGTAATAAAAAGCAGAAAACCGGGAACTATGCCGGAGTAACTGTTGCCAGTTATTCTGGAAATTATACCTATAAAAATGAGGACGTTGAGGTAGTAGATCTACCTGGATCATACAGTGTGTATCCAAGTTCTGAAGATGAAGCTATTTTCTCAAAATATCTTATCGATGAACAGAAAAACTATGCAGGAGTTGTTTATATTCTTGAAGCATTAAGCCTGAAAAGAGGTCTTCTTTTGTTTCAGCAGATTCAGGATCTTGGAATTCCCATGATTCTGATTGTCAATCAGATTGACCAGGCAGAAAGAAGAGGGATTAATATTGATATTCAGCATTTTTCCAAAGCTTTAGGTATTACTATTATTCAGACGAATGCCAAAGAACAGATTGGTATTGATGAAGTAAGAGAAGCCGTTTACAATAACCAATTTATAAAAGCAGATAAGGTATCATTTGAAACACCGAATGAGCATAGGGATTTTATCCGTAAACTGGCTTCACACAAGGGCTTTGATAACGAATATAAGGCATGGATGAGCCTTTCTTTAGGTACAGACCTGGGAAGAATAGAATCTGTAATGGATAAGCTGAATGAAGCGGATTCCAAAAGTTTGGTACCTAAAAGATTACAAGTTCAGGAAACAGTTAGGAGATATCAGAATGTAGACAAAATATTAGACAATGTAATTTCTAAAAAACCTCAGTTCAAAGAATTGTTGACAGAAAAACTGGATAAGGTTTTGGTTCACAAATTTTGGGGTTATGTTGTTTTCTTAGCCATTTTATTAGTTATTTTCCAAAGTGTATTTTTCCTGGCGGAATATCCGATGACCTGGATTGAGGAGACTTTCTCATGGCTGGCAGCCTTTACAGGAGAACACCTTCCGGAAGGGCCGGTTAATTCACTGATTTCAAACGGAATTATTCCGGGAATAGGAGGGATTGTAGTATTTGCACCACAGATCGGGATTTTACTGTATTTCCTTTACCTGCTGGAAGATTCTGGGTATATGGCAAGAGTGGTATTCCTGATGGACAGACTTCTCCGCCCATTCGGACTGAACGGTAAAAGTATTGTTCCCCTTGTTTCAGGAACGGCATGTGCAATTCCTGCCGTGATTTCTACAAGGAATATTGAAAATGTTAAAGAGAGATTACTGACGATCCTGGTAACCCCTTTTATGACGTGTTCTGCAAGGCTTCCGGTATACAGTATTATTATCGGGCTCATTATTTCTGAAGGAACATTTTTGGGGATAAAATATAAGGCATTGGTGCTGATGGGAATGTATCTTCTGGGCTTTCTGGTAGCATTATTCTCTGCAGCTATTCTTAAAGGATTTATTAAAAATAAAGGTAAAACCTATTTGGTCATGGATTTACCCACTTATAAGAAACCGCTTTTCGGATATGATCTTAAGATGGTTTTAGGAAAAGTCTGGGACTTTATTACCGGAGCCGGTAAAATTATTTTTATTGTAAGTATCATCATCTGGTTTTTAAGCTATTTCGGACCTAAACAACAGCCTAACGAATTGGTGGCCACCAATGTAGAGCTTGATCATTCTTACCTAGCTAAAATGGGTAAAGGAATAGAGCCTGTCATTGCTCCTCTTGGATATGACTGGAAAATGGGAGTTGGAATTCTTACCAGCTTTGTTGCCAGAGAGGTTTTTGTGGGGACAATGTCTACATTATACAGTCTTGAAGATGATGCTCCGGAGGTAAAAGTAATTGACAAAATGAGAAGGGATGTAAAGCCAAACGGAGAAAAAGTCTTTAGCTTTGCTACAGGAGTTTCAGTACTTTTATTTTATGCATTTGCAATGCAGTGTGTCTCTACACTTGCAGTAGTCTACAGAGAAACCAAAAGCTGGAAATGGACCGGCTTTCAGGTAGCTATGATGACAGGTTTGGCATATTTTGTGTCGATGATAGCTTATCAGATTTTAAAGTAATGGATTCATCATTAATTTTTCAATACGTCATTATCTTTATAATAGTAGCATTCGCCTGTTACTCTTTATTTAAGATACTCAGAAAGAATTTTGCACCCAAAAAATTCAGTTCTAAAAGAACAAACTGCGATAAAGATTGCGGCTGTTCTTAATATTGAATTAAATAATTAATTAAAAAAATGTAGTAAATTCATTTTTTTAATTTAAATAATTCAGTTTGGGGCTTTCAAAAGCAATCTTTGTTTTCTTACTTTCTTTCTTTGTGTTCTATGGAAGAGCACAAAGTGATACCACGAATATTAAATCCTATACAGATCAGGTGATGGTCCGTGCCAATATTGATACCAATATTGAAAGTTATATTTTTTCGCAGGGAGAAGGGAAAAATGAAAACCAAATGACATTTTCAATCAACAACAAAACAAGGACTTCCTTCTCGGTTGACTATAAAATAATAAGTGCTACCCTGTCTTTTTCGCCACATTTTATTTCAGGCAATAACGATGATGAACTGAAAGGAAAGAGCTCTTATACAGACTTTAGCTTGCGGTTATTTCCCCAAAAATTTATTCAGACCCTCTACTATAAAAATGTAAAAGGATTTTATCTGGAAAATATGAAAGATTTTCTTCCCGGCTGGCAGGAAGGAAAAGATCCGTACATCCAATTTCCGGATTTTAGGGTACAAAGCTTTGGAGGATCTACCGCATATGTTCTTAATGAAAATTTCTCAGCCAAAAGTATCTATACCCAAGGGGAATGGCAGAAGAAAAGCAGTGGCAGCTGGGTCCCTTTCTTAGACTATGATCTTAGCATTTTTACCAATATAATAGAAGGGCAGAAGAGCAAAGAAACCCAATATAAAATTGGAGCCAATATGGGATATTTCTACAATTGGGTGATTGGAAAGAAAGTGCATATTGCTCCCTATTTAGCATTAGGCCTGGGTGGAAAATTCTCAAGTTATTATGAAAACCTGGGCGATAAATCACGGGTCAATGCGCAGTATGTAACCATAAGGATGGAAGGTGGGCTGCATGTAGGATATAATACAGATCGCTTTCTATTCGGAGGAAAAATGAACTTTAGCGCCTATGCCTACGATCAGAAAAATAACCAGACTGTGGAAAATAATAACCTCTATGGTTTGTTATATATAGGGTATCGTTTTGCCCCTCCGAAAGTTGTAAAAAATACGTATGATAAAATTCAAAAAAAGATTCCTGTTTTATAAGTTCAAAAGTCTTTTAAGTATCTTTGCGTAGAAAAATATAGAAAGAAAACAATCAAACAATCAAAATATAATGTCGTTAATTAAATCTATTTCAGGAATTCGTGGAACCATAGGAGGAAGAGTAAATGATAACCTGACTCCACTAGATGTGGTAAAATTTGCTTCGGCTTTCGGAACCTGGCTTCAGAATAATAAAAATAAAAAAGATTTAACCCTCGTGATTGGTAGAGATGCCAGAATATCCGGTCAGATGGTTTCTTCTCTGGTTACCGCTACTTTACAGGGGTTGGGGATCAATGTGGTAGATTTAGGTCTTTCTACAACACCTACGGTAGAGATCATGGTGCCGGAATTGAAAGCTGACGGTGGGATTATCCTTACTGCTTCTCACAATCCAAAACAATGGAATGCACTGAAATTATTGAATGAAAAAGGAGAATTCATCAGTGGAGAAAACGGTGCAGATGTACTTGCTTTAGCAGAAAGTGAAGACTTCAATTATGCGGAGGTAGATGATCTGGGAAATTATGAAACAAGAGATGATGCTTTTGATATTCATATTCAGCAGATCCTGGACCTTCCAATGGTAGATGTAGAGGCAATTAAAGCTAAAAAATTTAAAGTGGTTCTGGATGCAGTAAACTCTACAGGAGGGATCGCTATTCCTATGTTGTTAGATAAGCTTGGATGCGAGACTGTTAAGCTGTATTGTGAACCTACAGGACATTTTCCACACAATCCAGAGCCTTTAAAAGAACATTTGGGGGATATCTGCGAGCTGGTGATTAAAGAAAAGGCAGACCTGGGAGTTGTTGTAGACCCGGATGTAGACAGACTGGCCTTAATTGATGAGAAAGGGGAAATGTTTGGCGAAGAGTATACATTGGTGGCTGTGGCAGATTACCTGTTGAAACATAAAAAAGGGGCTGCTATTTCTAACCTTTCATCTAGCCGTGCTTTGAGAGACGTTGCTCATACCCATGATTCAGAATACTTTGCAAGTGCTGTAGGAGAAGTGAATGTAGTTACTTTAATGAAAGAGAAAAATGCAGTGATCGGAGGAGAAGGGAACGGTGGTATTATTTACCCTGAACTGCATTACGGAAGAGATTCTTTAGTGGGGGTAGCCTTATTTTTAACCCATTTGGCAAAAGAAAATAAAACGGTATCTGAATTGAGAGCAGGATATCCAAGCTATTTTATGGGTAAAAAGAAAATAGAACTTACACCGGAGATCAATGTAGATGATATTTTAAACAAAATGGAGCTGGAATATAAAAATGAAGAAGTTTCTACAGTGGATGGTGTTAAAATAGACTTTGAAAACAATTGGGTTCACCTTAGAAAATCCAATACAGAGCCGATTATCAGAATTTATACGGAAGCTAAATCTCAGGAGGAGGCCGATAAATTAGGAGATGATATCATTGCTAAGATCAAAACTTTAATTTAAATAAAACCTAAAGAACGGATGCTATCTAGCTCCGTTCTTTTTTTGTATCCCATGTTTGAGCATATAAAAGACAGATTTCCTTTCCCCAAAGAAAAATGGCGGAAGTTTCTGAACACTTTTGAAAGGATCGAAGTTCCGGCCAAAACGTTGTTATTACAAGAAAATGAAGTTTCCTATAATGCGTACTATCTTGAAAAAGGTGTTGTCAGAGCGTGGTATAATAATGATGGGAAAGATGTGACCTTTCAGTTTTTTCTTGAAAATACCATGTTTTCTTCTCTTGAGAGTTTTAAAAAAGGGCTTCCAAGTATGGTCTCTTTTGAAACAATAGAGCCCTGTATCTTATATAAAATTGGAAAGCCTGATGTGGATGCTTTTCTGGAAGAGGTGTATGAATGTCCTGAACTTAGGACTCTGTTGATGGATGCTTTATTTGAGAGGATGTTTGATTATATGAAGCACTTCTTTTCATTTATTAAAGACACCCCGCAGCAGCGTTATCTTAATCTGATTAAAGAAAAGCCCGAGATCATCAAAAGAGTACCCCAGCATTATATTGCTTCATATCTTGGTGTTACAACGGTTCATCTCAGCAGGATAAAAAGCAAAATCCTGAAAAATAAACCTCTTTAAAGACTATTTTCAATGATTGTTTTAGGACAGCCATTACTTACAGCTTTCTGCCTAATTATCTCAATCTGATAACAAATGTTATTGCTCTCAGGCTTTCTTCCGAAATAAATTTGTATAAAATTTAAAATAATGAAAGCAGCAGTAGTATTTGAAAAAGGAAGAATTCCTCAATACGCAGATTTTCCCGAACCGGAAATCATAAAAGAAAATGACGTGTTAGTTTCGGTGAAGGCTGCCTCTATAAAAAACCTGGATAGAGCCAGAGCCGGAGGCACTCATTATTCTACAGATAACGAGGTGCAACAGCCTAAAATTATTGGCTCCGATGGCGTAGGTTATCTTGACAACGGAACTAAGGTTTATTTTTTCAGTAAAAATGGAAGTGTGGCAGAAAAAGTGTTGGCAGACCGCCAATTGATGGTGCCAATTCCTGAGAATCTGGATTTTTCTGTAGCTGCAGCGCTACCCAATGCGGTAATGGGCTCAGCAATGGGTTTACAATGTAAAGCGGGAATGCAGCAAGGAGACACCGTATTAATCAATGGTGCAACCGGAATTACGGGAAGAATAGCCGTTCAGATTACGAAGCTGTACGGAGCAGGGAAAGTGATCGTTACCGGAAGAAATGAAACCGCATTACAATCTCTGCTTAAGTTGGGGGCAGATGAAGCTATTTCCCTAAAGCTTACAGATGAAAACTTTAAACAGAAAATTAAAGAGATCCACGGTGAAACACCTGTTGATGTCATCTTGGATTATATTTGGGGGCATTCTGTAGAAATGATCCTGGCCGCTCTTAAAGGTGACGGTACATTTTCTCATAAGACGAAATTGGTTTCTGTAGGAGGAATGAGTGGGGACCATATTCAGTTATCTTCACAGATTTTAAGAGGAACAGACATCCATATTTCAGGATCAGGACTGGGAAGCTGGACAAAAGAAGAATCGAAACTTTTATTTTCAGAAATAATTCCAGGAATGTTTCAGGCTGCTGCAGAAGGAAAAATTAAAATAGAAACGGAAGACGTTGATTTAGAATATATTGAATCGGCATGGAATAAGGAAATTGAAAATGGAAAGAGACTGGTAATAAGAATTTAATAACAATTTGAGTTTTTTATCCACAATCCTTTTATCTGTTTTCTTTTTTTACTATTTTTATGATAGAAATTACGAAATGGAAAATTCAAAAAAAAGTTGCAACTTTGCATAAATATTTGAATATCAGTTTCAGATGTATCATTAATTAATAAGTTTGCCGAGGTCTGTAAGTACATTCAGGCATTGGACCGACAAAGAGGACACTATTGGAAGAGTATTTTGGAAATGAACTTGTAAAGAAGTTCGAGGAAATGATGGAAAATAATGATGAATTCTACTTTGACACAGAAGAGTTAGAAGACATTATTGTGTATTATTTGGAGCTGGGAGATTTTAATTACGCTGATATGGCGGTCAATTTTGGTCTGAAGCTTCATCCTAATTCTTTAGATATCAAGATTAAAAAACTTGAAATTCTATTGGAGTGGGAAGAATATAATACGGCAAAAGAGCTTATCAATGAGCTGAAAGGTTCCTCTATGGAGCATACAGACTTTTTGGTTTGCTATGCCAAGTATTATTCGAACTTAGGAAATCCTAGAAAATCCATTGAAATTTGTAAACGGGCACTTGAGCTGGGGGAAGAAGAAAACTTCCTTCACAATTTTATTGCAGATGAATATGTGAATCTTGGAGATCCTTTTAACGCTCTTAAACATTACCGGAAAGCATTAAAAGAAGATCCTTCTGATGAATATGCATTAGAAAACTGTATGGTATGCTTCAGTGATTTGAATAAGAGTGAGGAGGCTATTGCCTTTCTTAATGAATATTTAGATGAGTTTTCCTATTCAGAAACCGCATGGTTTGAGTATGGACAATTCTATTTCAACAGAAAGAACTTCGAAGAGGCCATCAAAGGCTATGATTACTTATTGGCAATCAATTCGAGTTCTGTGGGAGTATATGCGAATAAAGCCGCATGTTATGAAGCGTTGGGCCAATACCAGAAATCAATTGAAGTGTATGAGGAAATGCTTGAATTGGAATATACGAAAGCATTTACCTTCTATAAAATCGGATTGTGCCATAAAGCTTTAAAACAGCCAATTTTAGCATTAAATTCATTCCAGAAGTCATTAAGAGAAGACCCCCAGTTTTATCTTGCGATGATGGAGCAGTCTTACCTGTATGAAGAGATGGGAGGAATGTCAGAAGCCCTGCATTTTGCCAAAGAAGCAACCCAATTGAATGAAAATAACCTTGATTATCAAAAAAGGTTAGCCTTTTTATTCATCGATTCAGGGAAATTTGAAGAAAGCCTTTCCTGTCTTAAAAAATTGGTAGCGGACGAACCTTCCAGATTTTACAACTGGTATGCATATTCAGAAGTATTAATGCTTTTGGGTGAATATGAAGAAGCGGTTACTGTATTGAATGCTGCTATTAAGAAGCACTACAGGGCTGAATTATTTTATCAGTTAAGCAATTGCTTTTTCAATTTGAAAGAAAAGGATAAAGGGATGGATTCCCTTCAGAAAGCATTAGACCTGGACCCAAGCCTGGCAAAGGATATGCAGAAGAAGTATCCATTCATTAAAGATGAAGTGAAAAAGGTGAAAGCCAGCAAGGTTAAGAAGAATTAAACAGAAAGAATCGGGAATATCCGGTTCAGAATAATTTACATTTAATCTTTAATATAAACAGAAATCCTGCAGCAATGCGGGATTTTTTTATGAGCGACTGTATTCTTAAATAGGATTGTTGTAAGGATTGTTGATAGACTTACATCCAAATCCAGCCTTGGTTTCTACGTCAGTATACAGATCAAATGCTACAAATTACTTTTTAGCATTAGTTCTTAGGAATATCAATCCGGCAATGATTACCCCGGCTCCTATAAACTGCATATAAGTCAGTTGTTCCCCATCTATAATTCCCCAGATAATAGCAACAATAGGCATTACTAAGGTAACTGTAGAAGCAAAAAGGGGAGTAGAGACCTTCAGTAGTCGGTAGTTCATCATCATGGCCAGCCCGGTTCCGAAAACAGATAAAAGGCTGACAAACAATAAACCTAGCATATTGTCCTTTGAAAAAGTGAATTCAGAAAAGAATCCCGTGCTGGTTAAAGCAATAATGGAAGGAAAAAATAAAACAAATGAGAAAACAAATGCTGATAAGACGGTGGAAGAGACTTCCATAAGCTTTGATTTTACGGTGGTCGTACTGACGGCATAGCATAAAGTGGCCAGTAATAACAGCAGAATAGGAATCATTTTTAATTCTCCGCTGTCACCACCTCCAAAAGCCAGAATACAAACTCCCGTGAAGCTTATCAACGTTCCCAGGATCTGTTTTTTGGTGGTTTCAAACTTCCATATCAGCGCACCCACAATAATAACGAAGATAGGCATCATGGAATTGATAATTCCCGCAATACTACTGCTTACTTCTGTTTCTGCAATGGGAAAGAGGAACATAGGAATAAAATTTCCTGTAAAAGCAGCAAGAATAAGCCATTTGATATGCTTTTTCGGGAAAAGTTTATAATTGGAAATTGCAATAGGGAGCAGGATAATACCTGCAATAAGAACTCTTAATGACCCTACCTGAAACGGATTAAAGTGTTCCAGCGATTTTTTTATCAGAATAAATGACGATCCCCAAATAATACTCAGGACAACCAGAAGAATCCATTTTTCTTTATCTGCGTTCATTATTTTCGTGTAAAATTTTTAAAAATTCTTTTTTAGAAATCATACGGGCTCCCAAGCTTTCCAGGTGGTCTGTATGAGTCTGACAATCAATTAATTCAATCGTATTTTTATTGCTTTGGGCAAAGTGAATAAATCCTGCTTTTGAGGCATTACTTACCTTGGCAAACATGCTTTCACCACAAAATAAATTGCCGATCTGTAAGCCGTAAAATCCACCTACAAGCTCTCCATCCTGCCAGACTTCTATGCTTTTGGCGAGTCCATATTCATGAAGCTTAATAAAAGATTCCATCAGTTCGTTAGAAAGCCAGGTTCCGTCCTGTCCTTTTCGGCTGGTTTGCTGACAGTTTTTAATAACTCCCCTGAAATCCCGGTTCTCTGAAAACGTAAAAACATTTCTGTTCAATATCTTCTGCATAGATTTAGATACTTTTATCTCATCAGGAAATAAAACAAACCTCGGATCAGGGCTCCACCATAGAATTTCCTCTCCGGGATTATACCATGGGAAAATCCCCAATTGGTAAGCAAACCATATCCGTTCCACTGAAAGGTCACCTCCAAAGGCAATTAACCCATCCTGACCGTCGTATGTTTCAGGGTCAGGAAATGAAATCTCATTTTCGTCTAATCGAACCATTGTAGAAAAAAAATCCCACTTAAAAAGCAGGATTTATAGTTGATCTTTATTTTTTAATTAAAAAGGTAAATCATCATCGTCATCTCCAGCAAACGGATTCTCGTTAGAAACAGGAGAAGCTGACTGCTGAGACATAGCCTGAGTAGGCTCTGCTCCATTATCAAAAACTTTTTCTATTTTCCATCCTGTAATAGAGTTGAAGTATTTAGTCTCACCTTGAGGAGAAACCCATTCTCTACCTCTGATGTTGATTCCTACCTTTACGTTTTCTCCTTCTTTAAGGTTATCTAATAAACTAATTTTATCAGACAAAAATTCTATGTTTATCGGCTGTGGATACTGTTCTTGAGTTAAAATAACCATTTCTCTTTTTTGAAATCCGCTCGCAAATGTTTGAGCATCAAAAAGTTTCTTTACCGTTCCTTGTAATTCCATATCGTAAATATTAACGATGTAAAAATAAGAAAATGAATCGTAATAATAGCTGCCGGGAAAAAAAAATGTAAAAAAAATATTTTTTTTCCCGGAAAAGTTTGGAGGTAAAGGAAATTGTCCTATATTTGCACTCACAAAAACGAAGCAAGCTCTTTAAAACTTACAATACAAAAAAAACCAGCGGATGTGGTGTAATTGGTAGCCACGCCAGACTTAGGATCTGGTGCCGTGAGGCGTGGGGGTTCGAGTCCCTTCATCCGCACTATGCGAAAATAGCTCAGCTGGTAGAGCACAACCTTGCCAAGGTTGGGGTCGCGGGTTCGAATCCCGTTTTTCGCTCCACACCTGCCCTGGTGGTGGAACTGGTAGACACGCAGGACTTAAAATCCTGTGTTCGTAAGAACGTGCGGGTTCAAGTCCCGCCCGGGGTACAAAACCCTCTGTACTTTGCGACGGAGGGTTTTTTGTTTTTATAGAGACTGTTATGTAATTAAAAGTCTTATATTTGTAAGAAATAGAGATTGTATCTGTGAAAACAGAGCAATGCAACCAGCGGATGTGGTGTAATTGGTAGCCACGCCAGACTTAGGATCTGGTGCCGTGAGGCGTGGGGGTTCGAGTCCCTTCATCCGCACAATGCGAAATACTCAATAGGTTGTCTACAGCCGTTGAAAAGATTGGAACTTCAGGTTTGAATCTTTTTTTTCGCTCCACACCTGCCCTGGTGGTGGAACTGGTAGACACGCAGGACTTAAAATCCTGTGTTCGTAAGAACGTGCGGGTTCAAGTCCCGCCCGGGGTACTAAAACCCTCTGTAATATATTACGGAGGGTTTTTTGTTGTATTATTATTGATAGGGTTTTCCTCTGCAATACCAATCATGAGTGATGATCGTATCTTTTTTATGGATGGTAAGTGGCAATGCTCCCTTTCTTTTTAGTATAACGTCTCCGTAATCTATTTCATCCTCTCCAATACCCCAGTTGTTGTGAACCATAACGCTTGTTCTCTTACTGGTTTCCGGAACATAGCCCTCCAGTTTTATCCATGTAAGATCTACTTTTGATTGGGTAACGAAAATATAATACTCATCAGGATAGTATGCTTTTTTTACTTGATTACAATCTGTTTCTCCACATGAATAGAAGAAAAGTAAAACTAGTATATAGAAGAGTGCTTTCATAATTTTTAATTCATGATTCAGCTCCATTCCCTCCTCATAATTGCAGTATGTTCCTTTCCAGCTTTTCCAGTCTCTCAAAAATACTCTCAAAAATATTCTTTTCAGCAGTGGAAACATAACCCACAATCTTATAAAGCTCTTGTTTTCCCTTAATAGATTGACTGCTTTCAGAGGTATACTGCAAACGGCCGTTGGTGTACACTAATAAGCGGCTGTTCAAATCACTTTTTAAATCTGCTTTATTCAGGAATAAAATATCTCCATACTGGTAAGGTGGGAGTACCTGATTTTCAGCCGTAAATTCATACACCCAATCTACTGATGCTAATATTTTTTGCACAACCGTTGTGTTTTCGGAATTGCTTTCCGGTAATGCTTTTGTTTCTTTCATATTCTGCATCGCTGATTCCGGGAAAAGCATCAGCTGATTGATGTCTGAAACATTGGGTAATTGATGTACCTGTACGGCTTCAGTAAGAAGCTCATCTACACTAAGGTTAAAAAGGGTGGCTACTTTCAGTATCGTTTCTATTTTAGGCTCAGCACGGCCTTCTTCATAAGAACTTATTACCCCTCTGTTTAAATCAAATAAATCGGCGAAAGCCTTTTGGCTCAGTCCTTTAGCCTGTCTTATTATCTTTATATTAATTCCGAAAAAACTCAAATTGTCTAATTTTTTTTGCAAAAATAGAGCATTTCGGATAGATGACGGATAAAAATATTTGCATTTTCAGAATTTAAAGAATATCTGTACCCATAATATTGCATTCTTCTGTATCTGTATCCAAAGTTAAATCCTGCATAATTTTGTTTTATTAAATCATGATATTATGGAAACAACCGTTCAACATCACGAGCAGCTTCAATATGCTGAAGTTTATATTTCAGATATGTTGGCGCTGAAAAACATATTTCTGCAGACCCAGAACACCTCAAAGATAAGTCCGGATTTTGGAGTTCCGTTTTTCCTGGCAAAAAAAGGGGATGAAATAGTTTCATTTGCCAGCCTTATTATGAATCTGAAAGGAGAGATTATCTTTAAAATCTATGATAAAAAGGGGACTACTGAGGCAGAGAAGAAAAAATTTTCTTTAAAAGTTGAAGCTTATTTTAAAAAGAATACTACGCCCAACTTTCGAAATCCGGAACAGCTAAAAAGCAGTATCAAAAGTATGATTAGCTGGCTGGATTTTTAGTAAAGCATAGATAAAATTGTATTTTTACGTAAAACCCTCACCCATGTCTAAAGATGTTTTGTATCTAAAAATAGCCAATGCTGTCACTGAGCAGATTAAAACTGAAACCTTGCAGTTTGGAGACAGGCTGCCATCGTTAAGAAGTGCCCAAAAGTTACATAACGTTAGCTTAAATACTGTAAAACAGGCATATATGGAGCTTGAGAGCAGGTCTCTGGTGGAATCACGCCCCAAATACGGCTATTACGTAAGCCAGACCTCCCAGCGAAAGCTGGCGTTACCTTCTGTTGCAAAAATAAAAGTTTCACAAGGACAAAAAACACCGGAAGATCTTATCGGCAAGGTATTCGGAACCATTGCCGGAACAGATGTTACTCAGTTTGCATTGGGTATTCCCGGGAAAAGCCTTCTTCCTGTAGCTAAAATGAAGAAGTGTATGATCAATGTAATGAAGAAGAGCAGTGATAGCGGGACCAACTATGAGCCGGTACAGGGAAGTGAAAATTTGCGCCGCGAAATAGCGAAATGGGCCATGGTAATGGAAGGGAAGATTACAGAAGATGACCTTGTCATTACCTCCGGAGCAATGAATGGAGTATATAACTGCCTGATGGCGGTTACCCAGCCAGGGGATTCCGTAGCCATTGAAAGTCCTGTATATTTTGGAATATTGCAGGCGATTCACCTACTGGGACTAAAAGCGGTGGAAATTCCTACCCATCCTATTACCGGAGTGGATCTTGATGCTTTAAAAAAAGTACTGCCAAAGATTTCGGCATGCTGCTTTGTCGTTAATTATAATAATCCGCTGGGATTTCAGATGCCTGATGAGAACAAAAAAGAGCTGGTAAGGATGCTTACCGAATATAATGTTCCTTTGGTGGAAGATGATGTTTATGGAAACATTTACTTTGGAGCCGGAAGACCAAAGCCCTGTAAATTCTATGATGAGGCCGGAATTGTGATGTGGGTAGGATCTGTTTCTAAAACGCTGGCTCCGGGATATCGTGTGGGCTGGGTGGCAGCGGGGAAATTTAAAGATAAGATTATCCGTCAGAAGCTGGTTCAGACAGTTTCCAGTCCGTCTTTATTTTCAGATGTTATTGCTGATTTCCTTGAACATGGACGGTACGACCATCATTTGAGAATGTTCAGGAAAAAACTATATGCCAATTACCTTCAGATCCAAAAATCTGTTACTCAGTATTTTCCGGATAATACCAAAATTTCTGAA
>NZ_JAESIT010000018.1:0-108267 GCF_016756935.1 Chryseobacterium sp. KMC2 | reverse complement strand
ATAGGTGATAGGTGATAGCACTGTCAACCCTCAACTCCTAACTCTGAACTCCTTAACTCATTACTCCTTAGAATATATATTGAAGTCTCAATACTGAGATCCCTACGGGATGACAAAGGAGGTGGAGTATGATAAAGTAATGCTGGACACTGTTAACTCCTAACTATCAACTCTCAACTCTTTTCTATTTTTACAAAGAATGGGCTAAAGCCCGTCTCTACTGAATATCCATATTCTGGATAAACTAACTTTTGTAACCAGGAGTCAATCATTGACCATTCACTATTTATACTCATAACTCATCACTCCTCATTTATTATTTCTGGACTCATTTCATTATTCAATAGAAATGGGCTAAAGCCCATTTACTAAAAATGATTTTCCAATAGGGCTTTAGCCCAAACTTAAGAATGGCAACGTATGCAAGATAATTATACGGGTTTATGTTTGGGCTAAAGCCGATGGATTGTTTTTGTATTTTTATAAGAACGGGCTAAAGCCCGTCCCTATTGAATATCCATATTCTGGATAAACTAACTTTTACAACCAGGAGTCAATCATTGATCGTTCACTATTCATCACTCTTAACTCATCATTATTCTTTTTTGACTGATAACCTCCCTTATTTGCAAAATATCAGTATTTGGATTAATTTATTGTAAATATTATTCAAATACCGGTGTATTTTTGTTTTTTCAATTTTAAAATTATGTAACTTAGTCATAACCAAAATGATTACGAATTCTAGAATATACATATTATGAAAAAACATTTACTCCCTCTATTTGTATTATTATTAGGTACGAATGTTCATGCCCAGCAAGATTTCTTTGCGATAACCGGAAAGGATACCCAGAGTATTAATTTTAATGACTTTCGGGTAATTGATCCTGCAAGTGGACTATCTGGCGAAAAAGTCTTTACAGCAGAATCTTCTGCTAAAGTATTTTCACAGATCAGAAAAACTACGGTAATGGAAGATAGAAATTCTTCCCATAACTCTCAGGCTGCGACGATGGCTGCACTAGCTTATAATTCTTCTAATAATAACTTAGTGTACATACCCATGTTCTCTTCCAATGTTTATATTTTACATCCTGAAACTAAGGAAATCACTTTAATAGAAAATAATATAGGAAAGGCTTCGTCCTGTGATATCAATTCTCATATAACGAGAATGACTGCCGGTTATGACGGCAACATTTATGCTGTGAATAATGCAGGAACACAGTTTTTGCAGATCACGAATAGAAATGGTCAATATGAAGTAAACGACTTAGGAATTATAAAAGATGACAGTTCTAATGGTAAAAATTCATTTACTGCTATAGAAACCGGTTTTGGAGGGGATATGATTGCTGATACAGATAATAATTTCTATATTTTTGCGGCATCCGGAAATGTTTTTAAGGTATCAATAAAAGAGTTGAAAGCAAAGTTTATAGGTAAAATTGCAGGTATTCCCGATAACTATTCTGTAAATGGCAGCGCTGTGAATGCAAAAGGTAAAGTTGTTATTGCAAGTGCAAAGGGAGCTCCTTTATACGAAGTGGATTTAGGGACTCTGCAGGCACAGCAGATTCCGGGAGAACAAAATCTCCACATTTATGATCTGGCCAGCAAATATTTTGCTAATGATAAGGCCTCTTCAGCTAATACATTGACTAATATTGATGTTTATCCAACGAGAGTTAATGAGCATTATGTCAATGTTTATATGAACAATAAAAATATTAAAGGAACTATTCACTTTAATGTTTTTGATATATCCGGAAAAAATGTGATGACACAAAGCTTGAATGTAAAAGATGGCTCTTTACAAGATAAGGTATATTTCAAAAACCTTGTGAGTGGTGCCTATATTATAAGTATTGTTGATGCATCCGGAAAAATATTACTGAATAAAAAGATTTTGGTGACAGAATAAGTTTAATTCTCGAGAACAAAATTTTGTCCATAAAATATAGAACCTTCTTAGATTAATTTGAGAAGGTTTTTTAATGATTATTTGATATTCGATAAGTTTTATCTTTCGATATTAAAATGTAATTTTATAAAAAAATATAGATGAAGCTATACTTTAATGTAGGCTATGTTGCAAAGGCCGGAGAAAATCTGCAATTAATTATTGGTGAGGAAGGAGCTTCAGCCCATATTCATACTATGTTTTATGCAGAGAATGGACTATGGAAGTGTGAAGTAGATTTCTTTTCCAAATCAATTTCTTACAAATATCAGCTTGTAGATGAAAAAGCTCGTGTTTTAAGAGAAGAGTTTGTTTTACATCATCTTAATTTTCCACATAATTATAAGGAGTTTATTATTTTCGATGAGTGGAATAATAAAAACTTTCCTGAGCATTATTTAAATAATAAAATTCTATATAATAAATTGCATGGGTTTCTCCCGGAGAAAGTACCTGTCTTAAAAAAGCATACACATTTATTCAGGTTGGAAGCTCCTATTTATAATTCTGATTGGAAAATTGTATTGTTTGGAAGTACAAAATCATTAGGAAGCTGGAATATAGATAATGCCGTTCATTTGTACCAAACTGACTTTGGAGTTTGGGAAGCCTCCGTTGAAATTCCGGAAAATGAATTTATTCAATTCAAATATTGTCTTTATGACGTCAAAGAAAAAAGGGCAATAGATATTGAAACCGGTGAGAACAGATTTACGGTAGCTAATCCTTTTACAGATGTTCTTCAGATGGTTTCTAACCACTATTTTAAATTCAAGGCATATCAAATGTATCATGATGCCGGAGTAGCTGTGCCCGTCTTTTCCTTAAGAAGTGAAGAAGGATTTGGGGTTGGCGAGTTTTCGGATATTAAAAAGTTAGCAGACTGGACCCAGGAAACTAACCTCGGAATTATTCAGATCTTACCCATCAATGATACTACGGCGAACTATTCCTGGACAGATTCTTATCCTTATGCTGCAGTATCAGTGTATGCACTACATCCACAATATATTTCGCTTGAAAAACTTGATTTTCCTTTACCGGAAAAACTAGTTGATGCTTATCTGTCTGAAAAAGAAGCTTTAAATACCCTTGAGCTGATTGATTATGAAAAGGTGATTGCCGGTAAGTGGAAATATCTGAAAGCCATTTTTAATACAGAAAAAGAAAATGTTTATAAAGATCGAGGTTTCAAAAAATTTATAAAAGACAATGAATCCTGGCTTGTTCCTTACGCCGCATTTTGCGTGCTGAGAGATAAGTATAAGACTCCTAATTTTAATGAGTGGAAAACCCACAAAAAATATATAGCTGGGAAAATCTTACAGTTTTTTACTCCAAAAAGTAAAGACTATGATAGTTCTATGCTTCATGCTTGGGTACAGTATCAGCTTCACAAACAGTTGAAAGATGCTGTTGATTATGCCCATAACCTTGGTATTTCTTTAAAGGGAGATCTTCCTATAGGTATTTACAGATATTCTGTAGAAGCATGGGCAGAACCTGAATTATTCGGTATGGATTTTCAGGCTGGAGCACCACCGGATCAGTTTACAGAGCTTGGTCAGAACTGGGAATTTCCTACCTACAACTGGGAGGCGATGAAGGAAGATGACTATAGGTGGTGGAAAAATAGGTTCAAAGCATTGGAGCAGTATTTTGATGCGATGAGAATTGATCATATTTTAGGGTTTTTCAGAATCTGGAGAATGCCAATTTCAGCTGTACAGGGTATTTTAGGATATTTTTATCCGGCTGTTCCTATTGTTGCTGATGAATTTAAAGCCTGGCAGATTCCGTTTAATTTTGACAGATACTGTAAACCATTTATCAATACTCAGATCTTATGGGATTACTTTGGAAATAATAGTGAAAAAGCCCTTGAATTTATTGATCGTAATCAGGATGGTACCTATTCTTTTAAGGAAGAATTTAATACCCAGAGAAAGCTGGCCGATTTCTTTAAAAAGCATCCTGGTGGAGTGCTTGAAGAACGGCTGATCTCACTTTGTGCCAATGTGTTATTTTTAACGGAGGAAAGAAATGGTGAGCTGGTTTATCATCCGAGATTCAATGTATATCATACAGAATCGTATAAATACCTGCCGGAATCTGAAAAGAAAAGCATTTACGATTTATACCATGACTATTTCTTTAGAAGACAGGACCATCTATGGTACGAAAAAGCTATGGAAAAACTTCCTGTAATTCTGAATGCCACCAAAATGCTGATCTGCGGGGAGGACCTCGGAATGGTTCCTGCATGTGTACCAATTGTCATGGATGAACTGGCTATTATTGCCCTGAAAGTGCAGCGTATGCCTTCAGAAAATATTCCATTCTATAATCCTAAGAATGCCGGTTATATGAATGTGGTTACGGCCTCTTCCCACGACAGTTCTACATTAAGGCAATGGTGGAAGGAAGATTCTGTTTTGACACAGAAGTATTTTAACCAACAGTTGATCCAATACGGAAAAGCTCCGGAAGATCTGAACCCAGATCTTGCTGAGATCATTATGAAGCAGCACCTATACAACGATGCTATGCTGGCTATTTTCCCTATCCAGGAATTTTTTGCTACAGACGCAGAACTGTCCAATAAAAATATTAATAACGAAAGAATCAATAATCCTGCTGTTTTTCCGCATTATTGGCGATATAGAATGCATATAAAACTGGAAAGTCTAAAAGAAAAACAAGTTTTCAATGAAAAAATATCCCACTGGATAATAGATAGTGGAAGAAGATAAATTTAACAGCTGATTATCAGTGAGTTAAAAATATATTAAAAGAAGTTTAATCTTATGATTTAACTTCTTTTTTTTATTTGAATCAAAAAGATAGAATTAAGATATTCTGCTATATATTAACCAATTAACGACTATAGAGATGAAAAAAATATTTTTGGGATTAGCTCTAGGCTTTGGCGTCTTGACGCTAGCTCAGCAATATCCGAATAATGGTTGGGAAGATGATGGTTATTATCAGAATGGAGATGGCTATTATAGCAACGATGATGACAGGAATTATTTTCCGGATGATTATTACTACAACTATCCTCAGGATTATTATCCTGGCGATTATTATCAGAGTTATTATAACGATTACAGAAATAGTATTATTAATATTGACTGGAACGGTTTTTTCGTACAAAACAGATTAAATCGTTGGCAAGTCGACCAGATTATGAGATTGAATAATCTGTATTCAAGTTTTACAACTTGGGACAATTTTTACAGATATAATCCGGACAGATGGTATTATGACAGATTTTATGCACTGGAAAGAATTTTAGGACCTAGAGTTTTTGTCGTTTTCCAAAATAACTATTATCGTGGCTCAAGCCCAATTATTTATTTCCAAAATTACAGAAGAACATATTATGTACCAAGATATGCTGTAATGCCAAGATACAGAAATGTAAATATCAATATTTACAGAATGGACAGATCAAGATTCCGCAGAATGGATAATCCTACTTTTGATATCATCAGAAGAGATAGCAGATCTAATAACGGATTTAGAGGCCCTGTAAGAGATGGCAGTAATTCCGGAGGTTTCAGGGATAATGACAATTCGGGAGGTTTCAGAGGTAATAACGGAGGTGGATTCAGAGGAAACAGTGGCGAAGTCAGAAAAGAAAATAATGGAGGTTTCAGAGGTAATTCCGATAATTCCGGAGGCTTCAGAGGTAACAATGGAGGAGGATTTAGAGGAAATAGTGGCGATGCCAGAAAAGAAAACAGTGGCGGCTTCAGAGGCAATAGTGGTGAAAGCAGAAAAGAAAATAATGGTGGCTTCAGAGGAAATAGCGGAGGCTTTAGACAAAAGTCTGAAAGTTCTGCACCAAGTCAACAAAACCGTGGTAATAGCGGTGGCTTTAGAGGCAGTTTGGTAAGGAATTAATTTTCATATATTATATTTAAGTGGTGTGAAGGGCAGGTTTTTATAATCTGTCCTTTTTTTGTTGTTTTATTGATTTATTTTAATTAAAATTTAACATTATTTATGAATATGTTAATTTAACTTGTGTTTTAATTGTTAATCAAAAAGATGTAACAACAATTAATTAAAATTTTTAAAGATGAAAAAATTAGTTTTAGCAATAGCATTTATCGGAATGGGAAGTTTTGCAATGGCACAACAAACCACTCCTCAGGACAAAGAAGCAAGAAGAGCTGAGATGCAGCAAAAGAGACAGCAAAAAGAACAGGAGCATTTGGCACAAATGCAGAAGGATCTTAATCTTAACCAGTCACAGGTAGCACAAATAAAAGATCTGCATGAAAAAAGAAAGGCTGAAATGAAGGCTGATTTTGAAAAAAATAAAGAGACCAGACAGGCCAAGATGGATGAGATGAAGGCTAAAAGAGCACAAATGGATGCTGATATGAAACAGATTCTTACTCCTCAACAATATGATAAATGGCAGGCTGACAGAAAAGCTAAGATGGAGCAGAGAAGAGTAGCAATGAAAGATAGAAAAATGATGAAGAAGCCCATGAATACAGCTACTCCTGAAGTAAAATAGTAGTTTGTAATTGTAGTTTTTTAATGTGTAAAGGATGGGAGTTTTTCCATCCTTTTTGTATTAATTTTCGGTAAAACTTTTGATTTCGGGCATTTATTCCCTATTTTTGAATATAAATTTAATACTTATGGTTAGCGAAAAAATTGCAAAATTAATTAACGAACAAATTGCCCACGAACAATATGCTGCTCAATACTATCTTTCAATGTCTGCCTGGTTTTCAGGAAAAGATTTAGATGGAATTGCCAACTATTTCAGAGTGCAAAGCAAAGAAGAGTTGATGCATGCGGATAAAATGTTTGATTATTTAAATGATGTAGGGGGAGAAATTATCATTGGAGAAATTGCAAAACCTCCTCATGAGTTCGATAATGCAACAGATATTTTCGAGAAGGCGTTGGCACATGAGAAAATTGTTACTAAAAGTATTTTCAATATTGTAAAGAATGCTAACGAAGAAGGTGATTTTGCAACGACATCTTTCCTACAATGGTTTATCAACGAACAGGTAGAAGAAGAAGCAAGTGCTTCGCAGTATGTGACAAAGATTAAGATGGTTTGCGACAACCCATCTGCATTATATCTTTTTGACCAGGAATTGGCACAAAGAGTCTTTACTCCTGATCCAGCTGCTTAGTACTCAGCTATTTTTAAAATATAAGACCGCTTTTCAACAGAACAGCGGTTTTTTATTTCTATGGTTACAATAGGCTGTAAAAAGCTATAATGGCTGATCAGGGTAACGATGCTACAGAAGGCGAAAAGACACTAGCAAAGAAAATAAAGTCTGAAAATCAATTATTTCAATGTTTGTATTAGATAGCAGCTTATGGGCGGGTTTATGCCAAATAATAGACAAAAGGTAAGAGAATGAATAAGGTAAAATGATCAGCTGGACATTAAATATAAACTTCCAGTTCCTGATGATGCAGCTTTTTAGTTTAATTATTTGAAATAGAGTTAGTTGGGTTTCATCTTTTCTGCCTTTCTCTCTGTACTTTAACCGCTGCGATAAAAGTGATCGCTGTTATTATCAAACTGCCAATGATAGATTTTGCGATGTTTTCTGTGGGCATATAGGGATGTCCGTCATCTGTTACCGGGGGATCTAGATAATCTGCAATATTGTAGATGGCAACAGCAGAGAGTATCATCATAACAATACTTATAAGGACTGAGATTAAATATATTTTCATGGTTAGTTATTGTCTTTTATCAATTCAAATACACGACTGGTTAATGTTTAATGACTAAAAATAATCAAACCTTTTGTATTTTATGGTTTTTTTTAAGACAATTCTATTATATTACTGCGAATAAAGGCATTAGAGAGGTTTATAAATAGATAATTTGAGTTTTGAGAACCTTTTTACCCAGTCTTTCGAGAATATTTTTATATCCCTCCACCTGAGCTTCATCTTTACTTTTTTGTTCCCCGGTTTTGAAATCTACAATGATATACCCTTCATCGCTTTTTAAAATACGGTCCGGCCTTAAGATAAAACTTTCTCCATTTTCTGAAATCATGATGTCTTTCTCATTAATTACTTCCCATTTCTCATCAAAGAACTCGGCATAGGTCCGTACAATTTCCTCTAAAGTGCCCTGAATTTCATTTTTTTCCTCTAATGTAATCTGACCTTCCAGTGCATAACCTTCCAGTACCTTTGAAATATCTTTTTCCGTATTTATTTTTGAGAGAAGTTCGTGAACAAAAAGCCCTATCCTTACTTTTTCATTTCTTACCTGATAATTTTTTGATGGAGTGGCAATCTTTATGGAAGTTGTCTTTTCATTGACATTTTTCAGATCCTGAATATTCTGGGTTTTGAAAGGCGAGCTTTTGTCTTTGGAATACTTTTTCAGCATTTCAGGTTTCACTTCATACAAATCAAACTCATCAGCTTCATCCGTATTTTTTGTTTTAATAAACTCTAAAATTTCCAGATTGTTGGAAGTCTTATTGGGCTTCTGAAGATAGAAGAATAGCTGTTCAACAGGCCTTGTGGTAGCAACATACTGAAGACATAATCGGTCAATCAGGTTTTTATAAGAATTTTTCTTGTTGAATAATTGAATTTCGCTGTCATAGGCTTCCAGATTCTTACTGAACTGATTAATGTTGACTGCTTTTAAAGCGTCATTTTCATGCGTATCAAACCAATTCGTAAACTCATTATCTCTGTTTTTGTTCATCATAGGAATAAAAACAATAGGGAATTCCAGTCCTTTAGACTTGTGAATGGTCATAATCTGAATGGCATCAATATTCTCTGAAGCCTGAATGGTATAGGAAGATGCCTCCTCATCCCAATATTTCAAAAATTCTTTTGTACTTACTCCAGCCGTTTGGGTAAAATTAAAAAGCATTTCCATGAAGTTGAGCAGGAAGTCTGTTTCTTTATTCTCAACGGAAAATTCATTGATATAATATTCTACAAAGTTGTAGAGATTAAACCTTGGAAAGTTATCCTGTTTAAGCTGTAATGAGTATTTTTCTTTAATACCCTCAAGGATTTCTTCATGGCTTTCAATATCCAAAATCTCTTTCATCTCCAATGTGAAATCAGCCATATGAATTTTGCCCAATGTATTCAGATAATACATCATCATGATCAGGCAGTGTTTATTCTTAGGATTTATTTCCCATCTTAGAAATTCAATAACTGCTTTTAATGTATTGGACAGTTCCAAGGTAAGTCCTTTATCGGAGATTGTTTTTATATTGGTCTCTTCACCTCGGTAGTTTACTTTTAAGTTTCCCAGCTTTTGGGAATAGCTGAAAATATCAAAATTTCCACGGCAGAGAATGGTGATATCAGAAAATTTGAATCCATTATCCAGACATTCCTGAATATCTTTTCGCATTTTCTCAGAAGTATCCTCATAAAATTCTTCGTTCGTGAGATTTTCAATGAGGTTTACCTTTACCCTTCCATCCATTGGAGATTTTGGAGTTTGTTCGGCATCCGTTCCAAAAATATTCTGGTGTTCCTCTTCCAGTTCCCCGGAGTGGAAACGGTAGAGTTCATTGTTAAACTGTACAATATTTCTGGCACTTCTCCAGTTATCTTTTAGAACCAGAAGATCAGCTTCTTTAGGAGAAAACTCTTTCTTATTGATAATATCGAGCATCAGCTTACTTTCTCCTCCACGAAATCTGTAAATACTCTGCTTGGGATCTCCAACCAGTGTAAAAGAAGTATTTTCAGAAGAAACACTATGGTCTCTTAACGGAACAAAATTCTGCCACTGCAGTTCCGAAGTATCCTGAAATTCATCAAAAAAGTAATGTTGAAACTGTGAACCTACCTTTTCATAGATAAATGCGGAGGGTTCATCTTTAAGGTTTTCATTGATCAGAATATTAAATTTTGAAAGCAGGACCAGGTCATTTTCTTCCTCAATCTTTTTGAGCTCATCCTGAATATCCTTATTAACTTTTAAAGGAAGAAGTGCCGACAGTATTTTTTCTTTCTTTTGGGTTTCAATATACAGCAGAATAAGCTGCATTCTGTTGTCAAGCAGTTGATCCAGGATCTCTATAATATCAGCTTCCTTATGTTTTGATTTTGAAGAAGCTCCTTTTCTGTAATTGTTGACTACAGATTCTTCCTGAGTAGTAGGAAAGGGAAAACCTGCTCTTTTCTGTTGATAAAAGTCGATAACCTTAAGGAAAAAGCCTCCAATCCCATTTTTTCCCTGGGCAAAATCTTCAACCTCAATATTTCTGGCTTTAAATAGCTCAATAGATTTTGCAGCAAGTTCTGCAGCCTGTTTTTTATGAAGAACAATCTCTTTACGAAGCGTGGTTTTTATAGTGTCATAATGAGCATCATCAAAACTTTTGTTGCTTTTCAGATGTTCGTAATGAATATCTTTCACGAATTCTTTTGCTGAGTCATACAGGTTTTTGTTGAGATTGATCCTTTCATTGTTTTCAAGACTGTAATCTACATAATCCATGAAAGAATTGGAAATCGTTTCGTTTTCACCAATCTGATCGAGCATTTTGTCCACTGCTTCAATCAGGTAAGGCTCAGCCTCAATTTCAAGATTAAAATTTTTAGCCAGTCCCAATTCATAAGAAAAGCTTCTTACCAGCCTTGAGTTAAAACGGTCAATGGTTCCGATATTCAGTGTAGAATAATTATGAAGGATATAGTCCAAAAGTTTTTTTGAACGCAGATGGAGTTCATCAATTGTAATTTTTAATCCTTGTTCAGCAAAAGCTTTTTGAATATTTTTAAGATCCGCATTTTCGGTATAATTACTGGCGGAAAAATTTCCCAGCCATGTCAGAATTCTTTCCTTCATCTCATTCGCTGCTTTATTGGTAAATGTCAGAGCGAGGATATTCCTGATCGATTGGTGTTGATTAGGATAACGGAGACAAATCATCAGCAGTCTCTGAACCAGAGCATATGTTTTCCCTGATCCTGCAGAAGCATTGATGACTGTATAAGAATTTTGCATTGTGAAAAGTAGAATTGAGACTGCAAGTTAGCTAAAATTTAAAAGAAATTTTAACAATTCGCTTCTGCTATTTAACAGTTTCAACAGCAAAAATCGAAAAGAAATACTAAAAGGCGTTAACTGTGGTTAAACTTGTGGAATAATTTAAAAATAATTTTAGCTTTGCTTTATAAAAACAGCCCGTGAAACTTAAACTATTCTTTTTTTTATTTCTTATTTCTTCCATTACCGCCAGTGCTCAAAGTTATATCTTCGGTAAAGTAACTTCAGAGGGAAGTTCCGAAATACAGGATGTCAACGTAATCAATATCAGAACGGACGAACTGGTACTCTCTAACAGCGACGGACATTTTATGATTTCCGGAAAAGCAGGAGATGAATTACGCTTTATAAAACCTGGCTATGAGCGTTTAGCCCATATCGTGTCTCAGGAAAATATCCAATCTCCATTGAATGTCAGTTTAGTGAGAGTTACCATCCAGATTCCTGAAGTTGAAGTGAAACAAGGGCTCACCGGAAATTTAAAAATAGATTCCAAAATATATAACAAACCTAAAAAGGTTGAAAAATTGTCTAGTGAAATAGGGAAGTATATTGCCCAAAAGTCTGATCCCAGAATACTCGCTGCAAGAGCAGGAGAATTTGTACAGCCAAAGGGACAAGGATTTTCAATAGGAAAAGTAAAAAATCAATGGGATGATATCGATTTAATGAAGTATCTCGAGGCGAGCCTGGGTGAAGACTATTTTGTCAGCTTAAAAATAGATAAGTCTCAGATTGATCATTTTATTTCTTACGTTCTTGCGGGTGGTTTTGAAAGGAAGAAAATTTTAAAATATGGCTTCTGCAGTGATGCTGATCTGAACCGGTTTCAACGTTTTGTACTCACCAGAATATCATCCTACCGGGCACCGCAGACTCAAAAATAACCTCATATGAAGACTTTCGTTAAACTGTGCTGGATATTTTTATTTGTGGCCGGAAAATTGTTCTCACAACAGAGCATTACAGGGCAAATTACAGACGGCAGTACCATACATGTAAATCCTGTTTTAATAATAAATATTTCTGCTCAGAAAAGCTCCCTTAGCACTATGTCGGGAAATTTTACGATTGATGCTTCGGAAAATGATGAAGTCAGATTTGTAAAAGAAGGCTATTACCGTTTTGAAAAGAAAATTACAAAAGAAGATTTAGCATCACCGTTACATATAATTCTGAAAAGAATGGAAATACAGATCCCTGAAGTGGAGATTGTTTATAAGCCCACAGGAAATCTGGCAAAAGACTCTAAGTATTTAAGTGAATCCGGAAAATTAAAGGCCTTAAAATCTGATATAACAATGTATATGAAAAGTCCTCTCAATGAGCCTATGCCGGATCATACGATCTCCAAAACATTTACCGGACATGATTTTAATGCCGGCCAGGTAAATGCGGCTGGCGTTTTTAAAGCTATTTCAGGGATCATTAAGAAGGCATCAAAACCGAAAATCACTAAAGCAGATTATAATGAAACTCAAAACTTTCTTACCAGAGTAAAAAGTGAAATTAATCTGGATTTTCTGAAAAAATATGGCATGGATGAAGAGCAGATTGACAGATTCCTTCTCTACGCCAATAAAACCAGGATGCTGGCAAAAAACTACAGGAAAGACTTTCAAAATGATGTGGTAGAATATGAAATAAAAGTGGCCTTTGGAGAATACCGAAAGCTGCATAAACTGGATAGCTGGGAAAAATAAATCAGATAAAATTTTAAATAAAGATTGGTTAATACTGTTGAGAATATAAATATTTTTTGGAGGAAAAGAATTTTTCTTTTATTTCTTTTTCTTTGTAATGCTCTGTTTTCTCAGCAAATGATAACAGGAAGAGTTATTGATGATAATAATGAAGATTTAAGTGGAGTAACGGTCATCAATATGTCTACCGATAAAAAAGTATATTCCAATTCATTGGGAATGTTTTCTATTGAAGCATCTTCGAATGATGAACTCAGGTTTGTAAAAGAAGATTTCAGAAGACAGTCTAAAAGAGTTCTTACAGATGGAGTTAATTCTCAGCTGTTAATACAGCTTTTTCAGATTCCCAAAGAAATAGAAGAAGTGAAAATCGTAAAAAGACTGACCGGTGATCTTGAACAGGATTCCAGAATTGTGGCTAAAGTAGACAAAGGAGAAATAGTTCGGGATGCAGTAGGTTTACCACAGCCTGTTGGAAAAATGAGAGAAAAACCGGCAGAAGTGAAGCAGGTTCTGCTGCCCATACTTTTAGGAAACCTGAATGTTCAGGGAGCTTATGATCTGATAAGTGGTAAAGCCCGAAAACAAAAAAGGTTGTACAGATATGATGATTTACAGGAACATATTGCCTGGATTAGAGATAGAGTGGAAGATGATTATTTTACAAAAGCCGGAATTCCGGCAGATAGAATCTCAGAATTTATAGAATTTTCATTTGTTGCCAAACCTCAGGTACGTACCTATGTAAAAGCAAAAAATCTATCGGGTGTTCTGCTGAGGCTGGAAGAAACCATTCCTTTGTATGTTGAGAGGCTGAAGAAGAGTGGTAAATAGTGTTAAGAAAATCTTAAAATATTGGAATGGAAATTGATGCATTACTGATATTAAATCAATCAAATCCACAAATCTTATGAATAAAAATAGTATTGCAGTAGCAATAGGGGCTTTAGGTTTTGTAATAGGGCTTGGCTTTTTAGGAAATGCTATCAAAAACAGAAATAAATCTGAAAATACCATCTCCGTTACAGGTCTGGGAACAAAACAGTTTGTTTCCGATCTTATTACCTGGTCCGGAAGTTTTTCCAAAAACAATATGGATCTTAAATCAGCTTATGATGAATTGGCTTTGGATAGAAAGGTAATCAATGATTATCTTCTTTCAAAAGGAATTAAGCAAGCTGAAATTGTATTTTCATCGGTAGATATTCAGAAGCAGTTTAGAAGTTATAATGATTCCAATGGAAATTATGTACAGGGTGAGTTTTCGGGGTACAACCTGACTCAAAAAGTTTCTATTGAAAGTAAGGAAGTAGCTAAAATTGAAAACCTTTCCAGAAATATTACCGAAATTATCAATCGTGGAATTGAGTTTACCTCTTCTTCACCTTCTTATTTTTATACCAAGTTAGCGACTGTAAAGCAGGAAATGATAGCCAGTGCGACAAAAGATGCTAAAGAACGGGCTGAAAAAATTGCGGAAAACTCAGGTAGTAGCCTGGGGAATCTTAAAAAAGCAACAATGGGAGTTATTCAGATCACTGCTCCCAATTCCAATGAAGATTATTCATATGGAGGTACTTTCAATACTTCTTCCAAAGATAAAGAAGCCAGTATTACCATAAAGCTGGAATATCAAGTGAATTAGAAATATCAATTGCTTAGGTAGATAATGTTGCACAATTAAAAATGACATATGCAAAAATCCTTTTAGCAACCTGTAACCAATATAAAAATAAACGCCGGAAATATTCCGGCGTTCTTATGTTAAGGATATACAATATCACAAATTTCATTTTTAAGCTCCTCTACATTCTCAGGAGCATAGTTGGCAAGCAGCCATAGGTGTAAAGATTGTTTTCCTTCACCATAGCTGGGCTGTATGTGGTTGGTATCAATCAGGCTGAAACTGTTTCGTTGATAGAAGGAATAACGGCGTTGCGCATCCTCACTCAAATCTGCAGGTTCAATTTCCAAAATGATTTTAGGATAGGTTTCCAATAAATATCCCATAATATGTGAGCCCAGTTTTTTACTTCTGAAGGCTTCAAAAACTTCAAAATGTTCTACAAAAACAAAAGAGCTCATTTCCCATAAGATGAGATAGCCAATAGCTTCAGATTCGTGAACAACAGACATGATTTTTGTCTGTGGATTTGAAAATAGTTCCAGAAACTGTTCTCTATCTCTTTGTTCGTCTACAGGAAACGTGCTGATATAAGAATTATAGATTTCCTGAACTCTATCATCCTCAGCATTAATAATCGGTAAAAATTCCATAATTATAAATCAAAGACGCTTGGTCTTCTTGTGATAAAAATATCTTTAATCCACAAAGTAAATGCCAATCCCAAATAAATGAGAAAGAAAAAACCGGCGGTAGCAAAAGTAGAGTAGATGAAGAAAACCCTTAATTTAGATACAGGTATTCCCAGTTTAGCTCCTGTTCTTGTAAGAACACCAAACCATTCTCTCTCCATTTTATGACGGATATTACTTAGCATTTCAAGATTCTTTTAATAGTTTAAATCCAATACTGCAAGTTAAGCAATTTTTTTCTTCACAGGAATGTTTGTAGTGATAAATCAGGCTCTGGCTTTCCAATGCATTCTTTATATCGAGACCCAGATTTTTCCATCCGCTTATTACTGAATTTTTTTCTGCAGTAATTTGCGTGTAGAATTCCAGAATTTCATCGGCTATTTCTTCATTATGATACCGGTGGTAAGTATATTTTAACGGAAGTACAGTATTTAAGATGAGGAGATCAATAAAATCCTTACTCAACATTTTGGGAGTAGGTTTTGAAATGGCTCCGAAATTGAAATGACAGTCCCAATATTCAGAAGCTTTTACAGGCTGAAAAACTTCATAAAGCTGATCAGCATTTCTAACACTGATTATTTTTGAAAATAAATTCTGATGTCTGTTGTAAAGGTCTGCCAATTGGGAGAGACGGATTGTCGGAAAGTTGGGAGGTCTTAATCTTAAAAACTTAGGATGGAGTTTTAAATCGGATAGCATAAACTTGGTTGTAAGAAAATCAAACTCTCTTTTCCATATTTTCATCTGCCCGTCCAGAGGAATATCAAGCCATCCGGAAATTCCAAAGAATAAAGCTTCCAGCTGCAGATGATTTTGCCGGATTTTATTAATGATACTGAAATCAATACTTTCGGCAATCTGTCTGAAAATATGAGCATTCACTTTTAATCCGAAAGAGTAGGCAAGGCTGTGAAATAAAACAGCTTCGAAATTATTTTTGTGATGAGATAAGTTATGTTCAAGTTCAAGAGATTTTTCGTCCAGTTTTTTCAGAATGTTTCCTTCGTGAAAATGAACCGGAATTTTGTTGCAGTCAAAAATTTTTTCACAGGCTATAAACTGGTTGCCATCAATGAATTTTTTATACTTATGTATTACACTTTCATCAATATACTTGTTCAGTTCTAAGGTAGGGACGTTTTTTTCAGTATGTTCGCTGATCTCCAGATCATGCTGGAAAACAACGTGAAGTATGATATTTTGGTAATTGGGATCCGGAGAATGGTTGTGGAAAATCCAATCAGAAGAACGGACGTGAAGTTCTATATTCCCGGCGATAACCAGACCGTTTGTCTTAATTTTAGCATCCAGAAAATCCGGACCAGCATCTTTATTCCATTTTCCAAAACTAATGATCTCAACAGAGTTCCCCTCAATATCCTTGAAGTCAAAATTTTGGAAAATCTTATAGTTCCAAAGATATTGAAGTAATTTTTCTGTCATAAGTATAACAATAAATATAGCAGAAAATAATACTCCTATCAGCTCCTTTTTAAAATTTATGACAGGCATTCTATATATTTAAAGCGGTGTAGAAAATATATTTATAAAAGAAATCCCTTGCTTGTTTTTTTATATTCTTTCCTTCATTTTAATTAAAGATTATCAGGATCCTTATTTGCAAACAGATAGATAATTTATTACTTTTAATAGGTTAAAAATATGAACATTAACTACTGAATTATGATGAATAAAAAGTTAGTAATGGCTCTGGCATTAAGTGCTTCGACAGCTGTTTTATGTAAAGCACAAAGGATAGCATTAACTCCCAATGATATAATTCCTCATCAGGTAACTGCCGTAAATTCTGACTATAAAGGAAAGTATGCCTTAGAGTTACAAATTCCTTCATCAATAAATAGTAATAATGATAAAAGTTTAGCAGTTGTAAGAAATATTGATTTTCATAATGGTATCATAGAAGCTACCATTTCAGGACAACCCCTTAGGAATGCAGGGGAAACTGCACGAGGTTTTGTAGGCATTGCATTTAGAGTGGCAGATGATGCTTCTAAAATGGAGGTGTTTTATTTGCGGCCTACTAACGGCAGAGCAGAAGATCAGATACGCAGAAACCATTCTACTCAATATATTTCTATACCAGGCTATCCCTGGGAAAAATTAAGGAAGGAGAATCCGGAAAAATATGAAGCTTATGCCGACATGCTACCGGCAGAATGGATCAGGGTGAAAATAGAAGTGAAAGATGAAACAGCAAAGCTCTATGTCAATGGAGCATCCCAGCCTACTTTGATTGTTAATGATCTGAAACAAGGTAAAAACTTACGGGGAAGTATCGGACTCTGGGTGGGGCCCGGTACATTAGGCCATTTTACGGATCTTACCATCACCAAACAGGATTAAACCCGGTATTCGATGGTAAAATTGATAAAGAAATAGTCAATATAAAAGGCTCAGATAATCATCTGAGCCTTAATTTGTATGTCCACATACCTTTTAAAAGAATACTATACTTTCGTTAGTTCCTTTTTAAAATTTTCTATGGTTGTTCTGTACATTTCCTCATAAATAGGAAGTATGTTTTTCAAATCGAATTTTATAGCCTGTTCTTTTGCATTTTCCTTCATTTGGGATAAAAGATCGTCGTTACTCAATAGCTTAATGGTATAGTTACTCATAGCTTCTACATTCCCGATTTCTGCTAAATAACCGGTTTCACCCTGAATATTTACTTCAGGAATTCCTCCGGCATTGGAGCTGATTACAGGGGTGTAAGCTGCCATTGCTTCAAGAGCGGCCAACCCAAAGCTTTCCTGCTCCGAAGGCAGTAAAAATACATCTGAAAGCTGTAATATTTTATAAAGATCATTGACCTTACCTAAAAGACGTATTTTGGAGATAAGATCAGGATTTTCTTCCAGGAATTGGTTTACTTTTTCCATATCAGGACCTTCTCCAATGATGATCAGTTTTGACTTTACCTTTTTATTTACGTTTTTAAAAATCTGAAGTACCTCTTCTACACGCTTCACAGGACGAAGGTTTGAGACATGGATCAGTATTTTTTCATCCGGATTTGCAAACTGTGTTCTTTGACATTCAGAACAGTCATCAAATTCAGAATTGTCAATAAAATTGGTAATAACCTGTATTTCCTTTTTGATATTAAAAAACTGAAGGGTATCTTTTTTCAGACTTTCGGAAACCGAAGTAATTGCATCCGACTGATTGATCGAAAACTCTACAGCATGTTTATAACTTGGATGTTGCCCCACAAGGGTAATATCTGTTCCGTGAAGAGTTGTTACCAAAGGAATATCATTATTATCCTCACGAAGCATTTGTTTAGCCGTAAATGCTGCATAGGCATAAGGAATGGCATAATGAGCGTGAAGCAAGTCAAGCTTATAAAGATTGACAACCCGGTAGATCATAGAACTTAACGCAATATCATAAGGCTGATATTGGAAAAGGGGATAAGTTTGAACATTTACCCTGTGAAAGAAAATATTTGGATTGGTAATGTCTAATCTTGCAGGAAGTGCAGAACTGATGAAATGCACTTCATACCCTTTATTGGCAAGTGACATTCCCAATTCTGTTGCTACAATTCCGCTTCCACCATATGTTGGATAGCAAAGTATGCCTATTTTCATTAGATTATTGTTGTTTTGATGTTGTTAAAGATAGAGTAGGGTTAAGATCTATACCCATGCCTGGTTGTAATTGGTCATTTACCAGTACAGGAAGTCTTCCCCATATTTTTGTTTTTCCGTTCAAAGCATCGGCTGTTGCATTCATAGAATCATCATTGTTTTCATAAGAAACAAGAACCGTTGATACTTTTGAAATATCAATGTCTTTTAAAGCATAAGCACTTCCAAATACATTGAGGATTACATTTTGATTTCTTGTCAGATCACTAAGCGTTTTCTTAGACTCTGCTGATATTTTGTAAGGCTTGTAAGCCGTGGAGTTGTCCTTATGAAAGCCTACAACTACAGTAGAACCTGCCGGAATTGTATTGATTTCGCTTGCTTTTTTTATAATGACATTTGACCCCATTCTATTGGCAAAAGTTTGGTAAGGGGCTTCTTCCAAAGGAACATAATAAATCTGTTTCCCGGTAACAGGAAGAAGTTTTTGATCATCCTTTAATAAAGTTAAGGCATTGGAATATAAATTCTGAACCAATGTTTTATGAGAATCATTATTCAGGTCAGCATTGATGTTATCAGGAATTTTGGGAGTGTATTGAGTTAATCCTAAAAAATATTTTGTAAGCAAAATCTTCTTTACACTTTCTTCCACCCGGGATTGAGGGATTTCTCCTTTATCTATGGCTTTCTGAATCAGTTTTTTACCTTCAGAAACGCCCTGTGAGAAAAGCATAATGTCATTTCCTGCGCTGAAGGCCATGGCATCCAGTTCTCCCGGTTTGTATTTATTGGCTACAGCACCCATATTGAGGGCATCTGTGATGATTAATCCTTTATAGCCTAATTGGTCTTTCAATAAACCTGTAATGATATTTTTAGAGACTGAAGCCGGAATTCCTTTTCCTGATTCTAAACTCGGAACATATAAATGAGCAACCATTACACCACCGATTCCTTTATCCATTAATGCTTTGAATGGTGCTAATTCTATAGTATTAAGCCTGCTGAGGTTATGAGAAACAACGGGAAGATCAAGGTGTGAATCTGTATTGGTGTCACCATGACCCGGGAAATGTTTGATCGCAGCCAATATATTGTTGTCCTGAAGACCATTAGAATAGGATAGAGCAGAGCCAATCACATTATTGACTTCTGATCCAAAGCTTCTGTTACCAATGATAGGATTGTTTGGATTCGTATTGACATCCACTACCGGAGCAAAATCCCAGTTAATACCCATTCTATGGCAATCTTCTGCAATTTTTGCAGACATCTGGTAAATTAAATTCTTATCCTGGATTGCCCCTAATGTCATTGCCCAAGGAAATTTGTGGGCAGTTGCTATTCTTTGGAACAGTCCCCATTCAGCGTCCATGCCGATCATCAACGGAACTTTGGACTTCTGCTGAAACTCATTGACAAGGTTGATTTCTCTGGCTGCATCGTCCTGCATTAAGATCAAACCACCTATTTTATCAGCTGTAACAATATTTCTTACCTGATTGATATAATCCTCTCCTTTATTAGTATATAATGCAACAATAAAGAGTTGTCCCAGTTTTTCATCCTGAGAAAGATTTTTATACGTTTTTTCTACCCATTGCTGTGCCTTTTTCAAATCTTCCTGAGATGTGTTTTTGGGCTGATACTGAGCTTTAATCTTTGGGCTTATCAGTGCAACAATAAAGAGTGAAGTATATACTATTTTCTTCATGACTTTTTGAATAAGAACAAAAATACAATTAAAAAAATGACGAAAACAATGTTTTTTAAATTTTTGGTATATGATTTGAATACGCAATATAAATAATAACTAAACTTTAAATAGAAATGAAAAAAATTCTTCCATTTATATTATTAGCCGGAGTTGGCTTTTTGTCTTTCAGTTGTGATAACAAAGATGATGTTGTCGTACAAAATACAGTCAATGCCCAGATAAAAGATGTTACAGGTACATTTAATAGCAGTAATAATTTTGCATTCAAGCAAGGTATTGCTATTCAGAATACAGATGTAGTACTGGTTTATAGAGATGCCGGAGGTGCATGGCAACAAATTCCTAAAACGGTAGTGTTAGACAATGTAACAGGCATGCCTACGAATAGAGTATTTGAATACAATTTTGTTTTTGATACTCAGAATGTACAGGTAAGATTAGAAAATTGGAACTTTGATTTAACTACTGGTACAACTTCTACAGAGAAAACCAACTGGTTAAATAACCAAAGATTCAGAATTGTATTAGTTCCAGCTGTTTCAGGTAATAACCTCAAATCAGCCAATGCAACTCCACCTGTAGATTATAGCGATTATAACGCAGTAGTAAAATATTATAATCTTAATGATTCTAATGTTTCATCTACAAGAGTAAATTAAGAAATATCTTTTCAGTTTTTTATAATTAAAGAAAGCTCCGGGAGAAATCCTGGAGCTTTTGATTTATACGAAAAATGGATCAACTCTAATAAGATGAAGCCAAGTGTAGCTATTTCTTTTTTGTTGGCAGAAAGCTCCTCAAAAAAGGTGCAGAGCCTCATGTGATGAAATAAGGTATATCTTAGGAAAATAAAAAAGCTTCAGATAGATTCTGAAGCCTGTTTTATCTTAATTATCATTGTCATCCAGGAGATGTCCAAAGAAATCTTTTTTAGTCTGTAAATAGCCTTTGCTTATTTCATTAGCCGGAATTTGTAAAGGAATCCGTGAATTAAGGTGAATATTACTGTCTACCACATATTTTACCTTTTCAGGATTGTTGGTAAGCAGGTTGATATCTTTTACCTCTAATAGATTCAGGATTTCAATAGCTACTCCAAAGTTTCTGTCATCAGCAGGAAGTCCTAGTTCAAGGTTGGCCTGAACAGTGTCTAGACCTTTTTCCTGTAATGAATACGCCTTTAGTTTATTGATAATTCCAATATTTCTGCCTTCCTGACGAAGATAGACAATAATTCCTCCATTTTCATGGATATATTTCATAGCGGCGTCTAATTGCTGGCCGCATTCACACTTTTTTGAATGGAAAACTTCTCCTGTAATACATTCTGAATGGAAACGCACATTAACAGGTTTTGAAAAATCTGTGTTTTCTGCGATAATAGCCATGTGAGGCATCCAGTCGTTTTCATTTTCAGAGAAAGCTATCATTCGGAAATTGCCATGTTCTGTAGGAACATTGGCCTCCGCCTGAGTTTTGATCATTAATAGTTAATTGTTTTAACTTCCTGGTAAAGCATCTTCAATAACAGAAATATTGGTTTTTAAACGAACCAGGTATCTGTTGAGAACCTCATCATCATCTCTATCAAGATTTTGTCTTTGCTTTTGTATTTTCTTATATGATTTTTCGAAGCTTTTAAGGGCTCTGCTCTTTCCGGCAGAGTTATTCGCATCAATGGCATATAAATAGTTCTGAAGACTGTATTTCAAGCTTGTTATTTCATCATTCAACCCATTACTTTTAAATTTAGGAAAGGTTGAAATTATATTTGAAATTTCAGAAGCGTTTATATTTTCCTTGATATTGATATTGAAACTCTTTTTTGAGCCTCTGTCAGAATCAGAACCTTTTGTTTCACTATAAAAATTATTCGACAGCGGGGAAAGGTTAAGCTTTTCCGTTGCGCAGGAAGAAGTTATTATTATAATTAGTACTCCAAAAAAAAATCGTTTTTTCATTTCTGTTGCCCTTTTTGATAAAGGATTGGATTAAGACTTTCATCGTTGTACATTTTCATTTGTTTGTACACTTTCATCTTAATATTACCGTTTTCAATGTCAGCAAGCAACTGATCTATGGAAGTTGATAGATCTTCTTTCTGAGTAAGCAGTACATCCAGTTTAGCCTGGCAATTTTTGCGGTGCTCGTCAGAAGCAGATTCTCTATTCGCTTCCAGTGACATATGATAAACCTTGAGAGCAAGAATTGATAATCTGTCTACTGCCCAAGCGGGAGTTTCTGTATTTATTTTTGCTTCAGGTTTAGGAGTTATATTTTCAAATTTTGTAAGGAACCAACTGTCAATATATTCTACCAGATCAGTTCTTTTCTGATTGGAGGCGTCTATTGTTCTCTTCAATTGAAGAGCCTCAGCCGGATCAATATTTTCATCCCTAATTATATCTTCCAAATGCCATTGAACGGTATCAATCCAGTTCTTTGCATACAAAATCCGTTCCAAACTATCTATTTCGAACGGGTTATTAATTAGAGAGTTAACGTTATCAGACACGTGATAGTCTTCAATACATTGATTGAAGACTTTCCATGCAGTCTCAGTGAAATTCATTAATCGTAAGGAATATTAGTTACTGGAAGAATTATTATTTGTAGAAGAAGTTTTATTTTCAGAACCTGGTTTATCTTCTTCTTTTACCGCATCTTTAAATTCTTTGATTCCCGAACCTACTCCTCTCATTAATTCCGGAATTTTCTTTCCTCCAAATAGTAATACCAAAAGTACTGCTACGATAAGGATATGCTGCCAAGATAAGGCTAGTATTGTTATTGTATTCATCTCTTAAAATTTTTACAAAGTTAAGCTTTTTTTAATATGAAATCCAACCTAATGGATCAACTGGTGTACTTCCGTTCCATACTTGGAAATCAAGGGTATAGGAACCGTCAAAATCCTGGGCTACTGTGCCTACAGGAGTCCCTGAAGAAACCTGTTGTCCTTTAGAAACGCTTACATTTCCTAAGTTGGAATAAATAGTAAAATAGCTTCCGTGTTTTACAATAACAGTTTTGGTTCCATCATTGTTTGCCAGTACTGAAGATACTGACCCTGGGTACACAGATTTAGCACGCGTACCGGCAGGAACAGAAATTTTTATTCCGTTATTTTCTTCTGTAATATTTTTGAAAACAGGGTGTGGCTGTCTTCCAAAGCGGTGGGTGATTTGTCCCGCTCTGTCTGCAGGATAACCAAGTCTTCCTCTGTTGTCTGCAAAACTGCTTCCGGTAGAAGTAGAAACCCCATAGCTTGTCATTGCCTTTGTTTCCGCAGCTTTTTTATCTTCTTCTTTTCTCTTGGCAAGAGCGGCTTCTGCTGCTTTTGCGGCAGCCAGCTTATTGGCAGCTTCTCGTGATTTAGCAGCAGCTTCATCTGATGCTTTTTTAGCGGCTAATCTTTTAGCTTCATCTCTAGCACTGGCTTCTACTTTGGCGGCCTCTTCATTACGCTTTCTTTCTTCTTCAGCTCTTTTTGCGGCCAGCTCAGCAGCTCTTTTAGCTTCAGCTTCAGCCAATCTTCTTTCTCTTTCCAGCGCTTCAGCTCTGGCTTTAGCTTCGGCTTCAATTCTCGCCTTCTCTCTTTCTGCAGCGATTTTGGCTAAACGGATTTTTTCGGCTTCCGCTTTTCTTCTTGCTTCTTCTTCAGCCTTTGCTATTCTTATTTCCTCAGCAATAATTGCTCTGATCTGTCCTTCAAGGGCCTTAGACTGAACCTGTTTTTGTTTAAGCTCAACCGTAAGTTTCGACTCGTTCTTTTTGAATTCAGTAACAAGCTGTTCTTTTTGTGCCCTTTCTGCATTAATCGTTGCAAGATCTTTCTGTTGGTTGATCAACAGATTTTCTTTTGCTTTTACCGAGTTTTGTCTTTGTGCAATTGTTTTTTTGATCTGATTAGCTGCATCAGTGATTTCGGCAGCTTTCTTATCCTGATAATCAGAATATTGTTTCAGGTACTGTACTCTACGTATAGCTTCTCCTAAATTCTTCGAAGAAAGGATAAAGGTTACTTTATTTTGTACACCTTTGTTTTTATAAGCATTTACAAGAACTTCAGCATAATTTTTTCTCAGAACTGCCAATTCCTTATTCTGACGATTGATCTCCAGCTGGCGCAGGTAGATATCATCTTCGATAAATCTTTTTTCTTTCTGGGTATTATTGTAAACCTTTTCTCTTAAAACTAACTTTTGATTAACGTTGGTGAGATAGGCTAAAGAAAGTTTAGATTCGCTTCGGGTTTTGGCTAAATCTGAATTTATTTGTGCAATTTGTTTTTTAAGTTCGGCATTCTGTTTTTGCAGCTGTTCTTTATTCTGCTGTCCCTGGTGCAGTCCGAACACCAAAATACCTATTAAAAAGCTAAATTTTTTAATCATTTAATCTCAATTTTCTTATAACTGGATGGTACAGAATAAGCTGTTTCCATCCTCGAAAAGTCAAATTTCGTATTTTCCATTAAAATCTGACTAGATTTTGAGCCTTTTATAATTATTTTAACATTTTTTGGAAGGCGGATTCCTTCATATTCATTCCAGTCACTGTAAGAAATTTCCAGCTCATCCGGAGATAAAACATCTTTAAGGTTTACGCTCAGTAAATCATAGTTCGTGTCATATTGCAGAACAATTTTATACTCCCTGTTTTTTTCGTCAGTGACAATTTTCTGATTGACCTTTGAGGCCATTTTATATCCCTGTGCATTTTGAGTCAGGGTAAATTGTGAGTCACTGATCTTTACAAAAGTTCTGCCCATCAGTATTTTCTCCAAAGATTTATAGTCGATGAAATTAACATTCAATAGATTATTGAGATAATCAAAATCAGAATCAATATAGACCTTGTTTACTTTATCCTGACCTTTTATCCCTTCAGGAGTGGCAATTCCTCTTGCCACATTCAGGAATACAGCCCTTAAGTTCATCCATACTTTTTTATCATTTTCGATATATACGGTTGCATCCAGGGTAGGTATAAAACTTCCGGTTTCTACACGGACTTTACTATCGATCTTAATCTGCTCAAACTTTGGTGGGATTAATACATGCTCGAAAAAAGTGAGTTTATCGCTCACCGGCTCATTTACATCTTTTGGACTTTTATTATTTTCTGCAGTGGTAATACTATCCTGTGCGTTGCCATTATTATTTTTAATGGCATTTCTTGTTTTACAGGATGATAAGGCAAGAAGTAATAAAAGGAGTGGGATCCAATTTTTCATGTATTTATCTTTTCAATTAAAAAATACGTTGCAATATTAACGCCAAACCACACAAGATGTTTTGTGTGGTTTGATGATATTATATTTATGTTAAATAATTTCTGATCTTATTTATTTAGATAGAAAATCCAAAACGGAATAATCTCCTAAAGAAATTTCTCTTGCTACCCCGAAATACTGAGCAGAATTACCAATCATTGAATTCGAAAGGTTTCCGTGGTTGATTTTTGTATTCTCCTGAATAAGAGAATGCTCAATGTTGGAGTTTACAATTACAGTGTTGTTTCCTAATGAAACACCAGGTCCTATTTTAGAGTTAGAAATTTTTACATTTTCTCCAATAAAACAAGGTGGAATAATCAATGAGTTTTCAATGCTTGCTGAAGCAGGATGGTGTGCCATTGCCTCAGTTTCATAGGCTAGGATTTTACTGTTGGTCTCTACTGTAGCATTCTTGTTTCCGCAGTCCATCCAGTCGTTTACTTTTCCTAATGTAAACTTGGCCCCTTTCGCTCTAAGGTTTTCCAGAGCTGTAGTCAGCTGGTATTCACCACCATTTTTAATATCATTATCCATGATATAATTGATTTCATTCATTAGCTTTTCAGCACTGTTGAAGTAATAGATCCCAATGATGGCAAGATCTGAAACGAAAGTCTGTGGCTTTTCAACGAAATCAGTAATGAAACCGTAATTATCTAATTTTACCACCCCAAAAGCAGATGGATCTTCTACGCTTTTCACCCAGATCACCCCGTCAGAGTTTTTATCCAGCTGGAAATCTGCACGGAAAAGAGTATCTGCAAATGCAATCACTACATCTCCCTGCATAGACTGTTCAGCACATTTTATAGCGTGCGCTGTTCCCAGAGGGTCGTTCTGGTAGTATATACTTCCTTTTGCTCCCAGCTTTTCAGCAATCTGAATAAGGGATCTTTCGATCTCAGGACCAAAATCTCCGATGATAAAAGCTACCTCTTCAATATCTTCTCCTGCTACCTTAGCAATATCTTCTACCAATCTCTGTACAATAGGTTTTCCTGCAATAGGAATAAGAGGTTTTGGAACAGTCAGTGTATGTGGACGTAATCTGGAACCACGTCCAGCCATTGGAACAATAATTTTCATAAATTATATAAGTAAGTTTTGTTTAAGTTTATTCCTTTTGCTAAAGATAATAATTAAAACGTTTTTAGAACGTAATATTTATCATGCTTATGGCTTTGTTTAATGTTTTTCAGGCTTTGTAAGCATCAAAATAGAGACCAAAGTTTAATTCTTTCTGATTCTTGATAAAATAATATTTTTTTCAGAATACAGTAAAATTCCTACGAAGATCAAAAATAATAAATTACTTGTGATGATATTATAGTTGAGGTATTTTACAATGATAAAACTAAAAGCTCCAAGCAGTATCAAAAAGAACGACATTTTCTTCATTCTGTAAGGTATCGGATAATATTTTTGACCTAATACATAAGAAATGATCATCATAATGACATAGGCTCCGAAAGTTGCCCATGCAGAACCAATCATGCTGTGATAATAGGTTAGTGCCAGGTAATTTAAAGCAATGTTAATGCATGCTCCAATCCATGAAATTATGGTCCCTACGCTGGTTCTGTCTGTTACTTTATACCAGGTGGAAAAGTTATAATATATTCCGAAGCAAAGGTTGGCAACAACAATAATCGGGATAATGTCTATTGCGATCCAATAAGATTTGTTGGGGATAAAAACATCTTTCAGCCATGCAATATTGGCAATGATTCCTAAGGCTACAGCACAGGCAAAAAAGGCAAAGTATTCGGCTACCTTAGCATAGGTTTTTTTAGCATCACCTTTGTCCATTTGTTTAAAGAAGAAAGGCTCAATACCCATACGATAAGCTGTAACAAATAATGTCATCAGTACAGCCAATTTATAACAGCCGCCATAAGCACCGGCTTCTTCATCCGAAATATGATTTCTTTGAATTGACTTATCAAAATTTTCATTGACCATAAAAGCCAAACCGGCTAACATAAGTGGAAATGAATACCGAATCATACGTCCAAACAAAGAGGTTACAAACTGGAACCTTACCTTTAGAATAATGGGAAATAATAATAAAAAACCTAAAGCACTTCCGGCTAAATTACTGAAGAACGGATAATCGACATTTTCGTCCAGACCAAAACTTTTTGATATGTTTTCCGGAATCCAGAAGAATAATGCCGCTGTAAAAACAGCCTGGAATATAGCCTGAACAACTCTTACTGCAGAATATTTGATCGGTTTGTTATGGAAACGCAGCCATGCAAAAGGAATCACCAGTAAATTATCAAAGAAAGCGATTAAAGCAAACCATTTAATATACTCAGGGTTATCATGATACCCTAAATAATCAGCAATCGGTTGGTTAAATAAATAACATAGCAGCAGAAAAAGGCTGGAAGTTGAAAACAAAAACCAAAACGAAGTGTTGAAGGTTCTTTTTTCATTACCCTCTTCAGCCGAAAATCGAAAATACGCTGTTTCAAAACCGAAAGAAAGGATAATATTAACAAATGAAATCCATGCGTAAAGCTGTGTGAAAATTGCAAAACCTTCATTGGGAATTTTATAGATCAAAAGTGGATTAAGGATGAATAGAATTATTCTGGGTGCTATAGCTCCTGCTCCGTAGATGATTGTTTGTCCTAATAGTTTCTTGTACAAAGTCGAAATTTTTTACAAATGTAAAACTTTAAGTATTCGTTTTGTGATTTTGAAGGTAATTAAAACATAAAATCTTAATTTTACCGGGAAATAAATTGAAATGAAAGTTCTTATCAAAAACGTAAAAATCGTCAACGAAGGCCAGGTCTTTGAAAGCGATATCTTAATAGAAAATGATTTAATTTCTAAAATAGGCACTGGTATTTCTGAAGATGCAGATCAGATCATTGACGGTTCAGGAAAATATCTTCTTCCGGGCGTTATTGATGATCAGGTACACTTTCGTGATCCGGGGCTGACTCATAAAGGAGATATAGAAAGTGAATCTAGAGCAGCTATTGCCGGTGGAATAACCAGTTTTATAGATCAACCGAATACCGTTCCCAATGCTGTTACACAGGAATTATTAGCTGATAAATATGAAATTGCCTCCCGGAAAGCTTATGCGAATTATGGTTTCATGATGGGAGGAACTAATGATAACCTTGAAGAGGTTTTAAAAACCGATCCCCGAAATGTTCCCGGAATTAAGCTATTCTTAGGCTCATCCACAGGAAATATGCTGGTTGATAATCCTGAAACACTGGAAAATATTTTCAGCAACACAAAAATGCTTATTGCTGTTCATTGTGAAGATGAAGCCACTATCAGAGCTAATACACAAAAATATCTGGATGAATATGGGGAGGATATTCCTGTAAAATTTCATCATTTGATACGAAGTGAGGAAGCTTGTTATAAATCTTCTTCAAAAGCTATTGAGCTGGCAGAGAAAACAGGAGCCCGACTTCATGTATTCCATCTTTCAACAGCTAAGGAAATGAGTCTTTTCAGAAATGATATTCCATTAAAAGAAAAGAAAATTACCGCTGAGGTTTGTGTTCATCATTTAACCTTTACCAATGAAGATTATGAAACAAGAGGAGGTTTGATTAAATGGAATCCTGCTGTAAAAACACAAAAAGATAAAGACGGTCTTTGGGAGGCTTTATTGGATGGTAGAATTGATGTGATTGCTACCGATCATGCACCGCATACTGCAGAAGAAAAACAGAATGTATATACAAAATGTCCTTCAGGAGCACCTTTGGTACAGCACTCATTGGTTGTGATGCTGGAGAATTATAGAAATGGTAAAATATCTCTTGAGCAGATTGTTGAAAAGATGTGTCATAATCCGGCTATCCTTTTCAGAGTTGAGAAGAGAGGTTTTGTGAAAGAAGGTTATAAAGCAGACCTGGTAGTAGTGGATCTGGATGAAAACTGGACGGTTGCTAAAGATAATTTATTGTACAAATGCGGTTGGAGCCCATTAGAAGGGATGAATTTCCATTCCAAGGTAACTCATACTTTTGTAAACGGACATTTGGTGTATGATAACGGAAAAATTGCAGAAGAAAAGTTTGGAGAGCGTTTGCTTTTTGAAGTTCAGAAGTAATTAAATAAAAGATAAAACTGTAAAATCTTAAATTTGCTTTTATAGCTGTAAAAGATATTTAATAACAAGTATATCAATAGAAGCGGGCTTTAGCCCGCTTTTTAATTTTAGAATATCCATTGGCTTTAACTCAAACCTACTATAGCCCAGAATATAAATCAAAAAAAGACTGCATTTAGCAGTCTTTTTTCATAGGGTAAAAGCTTGTGTATTTTTTATAATCATCTACTCAATTAGCTTAATCTGAGAACGTTTGTACTTATTAACTACGAATAGCAGATGGTTTTATGAAACGGTTACTTCCTTGCTTTATTACTCATATAAAACGTAAGCTTCCCTCCATTCATGATCTCGGCATGTTTTAAGGTGAAATTTTTAATTTCTTTTCCGTTTAAAAGAATCTTCTGAACATATACATTCTTTTGGCTTTGGTTGACTGTTTCTATCTCAAAGGTTTTCCCGTTTTCCAAATGTAAAACTGCCTGATCAACGGCAGGACTTCCGATTGCATAATCTTCTGAACCGGGAGCAACAGGGTAAAAGCCAAGTGAGCTCAGAATGTACCATGCACTCATTTGCCCCGTATCGTCATTACCTCCCAGTCCATCAGGAGTAGCTTTATACTGCATTTCTAAAATACGTCGAACTTGTGACTGAGTTTTCCAGGGTTGTCCTGCCCAGTTATAAAAATAGGCAACATGGTGTGCCGGTTCGTTGCCATGTACATATCCTCCGATGATTCCTTCCCGGGTAATATCTTCCGTATCTGCAAAAAATGCATCCGGCAAATGCATCGTGAACAGCTCATCCAGTTTTGAGGCAAATTTTTTCCTGCCTCCCATCATTTTAATCAGTTCATCAGGATTCTGGGGAACAAAGAAGCTGTAGTTCCAGGAATTCCCTTCAATGAAACCCTGTCCATGTGTACTTAATACATCAAAATCTTTTTTGAAACTCCCGTCAGCCAGACGCGGACGCATAAACCCAATGGTTGCGTCGAAATTATTTTTCCAGTTTTCAGAACGTTTGACGAATTGATTATAAATTTCTGTTTCACCCAAATGTTTTGCCAGCTGAGCAATTGCCCAGTCATCATAAGCATATTCTAATGTATTTGAAACTGAAGTTCCATTTTTTTCAGCTGGGATGTACCCCAAATCAATATACTGACCTATACCTTCATAATTCCTTTTATTGGCAGTTTCCACACAGGCTTTAAGAGCTTCTTTAGGATTACCGGTATAATTTCCTTTAATAATAGCATCCGCGACAACGCTTACACTGTGATAACCACTCATACACCAGTTGTCATTTGCATAATGAGACCATATGGGAAGCATTTTCATCGAAAACTGATCATAATGGGCCATCATCGATTTTACCATATCATTATTTCGCTTAGGCTGAATGATATTGAAAAAAGGATGAAGAGCGCGGTAGGTATCCCATAATGAGAAAGTGGTATAATTTGTAAAACCTTCTGCCTTATGAATATTCTGATCCAATCCCTTATATTCTCCGTTGACATCCATATAGACTGTCGGATTAATGAAAGTATGGTACATGGCAGTGTAAAAGTTAGTTTTTTCAGTTTCAGATCCCTGAATGACAATCTTGTTTAACTCCTTATTCCAATCTTCCTGAGTTTTTGCTCTTACCTGATCAAAAGATAAATTTCCGGTTTCTTTTTCCAGGTTTTCCAGTGCATTAACTTGACTTACGGGAGAAATAGCCAGTTTTACTTCGATGGCTTCATTTTCATTGGTGTCAAAATCAAAATATATTTTCAGATTTTTACCGGCGATTTCCGGAAAGTTTTCCGTTTGGTTAAATTTTCTCCAAAATCCTTTATACACCTGTGTTCCATCATAATTTTTCTGACCATATGATTTAAAAGGTTTTGAAAATGTCATCGCAAAATAAACAGTTCTGGTTCTAGCCCAGCCGTTTGTCTGACGATATCCTGTTATTGTATTCCCATTTTCTACCCGAACATAAGTCCAGATATTTTTACTGTCATAATTATAAATTCCGGCCATTAGATCCAGGATGATGTGGGATTGATCCGATTTAGGAAATGTATAGCGGTGAACTCCGGTTCTTGTCGTTGACGTTAGTTCTGCCAGAATATTATAGTCATCAAGTTTTACTTTGTAATACCCAGCTTCTGCTTTTTCATTCTGATGGGAAAACCTGCTTCTGTAACCGCTTTCAGGATGAGAAGATGTTCCGGGGTTCAATTGTAGTTTTCCAACGGTAGGCATGATAAGGAAATCTCCGAGATCAGAATGTCCTGTTCCGCTGAAATGTGTGGAACTGAATCCTGTAATTGTTTTGTCTTCATAGCGGTACCCTGCACAATATTTATAAACATCACCATTGTATTTTCCATTGAGTTCATAGGAAATGGTATCGGTTTCCGGGCTTAGCTGCACTGCTCCGAACGGTGCAGTTGCACCGGGATAAGTGTGTCCCATTTTTTCAGTTCCTATGAGCGGATTTACATATTGGTATAACTTTTCAAACTTTTGAGCGCTAAAGTTTGAACTACAAAATAACAATGATAGAACAAGAGCAGTTCCCGGATTTTTCATGAGCAACGATATTATTAGGGCTTAAAATTAATTAAAAAAATAAAGAATATTATTTATGGCATTATTTATAAATTTAATTTAGGGACAATCCGTTCAATATTTATTATTTTTAGAAAAATATTATACATGAATTTATATACACAACCAATGTTGCGTGAAGGCGCACTGAAAGATAAAGTAGCGATTGTAACGGGAGGAGGAAGTGGCCTTGGGAAAGCCATGACTAAATATTTCCTTGAGTTAGGAGCCAATGTGGTGATCACTTCCCGAAATATTGAAAAACTTCAGGCTACTGCCAAGGAGCTGGAAGAGGAAACAGGAGGGAAAGTTCTATGTGTAGCTTGTGATGTGAGAAACTGGGATGAAGTGGAAGCAATGAAAGAGGCAACCTTGAAAGAGTTTGGTAAAATAGATATCCTTTTGAATAATGCGGCCGGAAACTTTATCTCTCCAACAGAAAGGTTAACGCATTCTGCTTTTGATTCTATTTTAGATATCGTTTTAAAAGGAACAAAGAACTGTACACTTTCAGTGGGTAAACATTGGATAGATACTAAACATGCAGGGACTGTTTTAAATATTGTGACCACTTATTCTTGGACGGGGTCTGCCTATGTTGTTCCTTCAGCATGTGCTAAAGCAGGTGTTTTGGCTATGACGAGATCTTTAGCTGTAGAATGGGCGAAATATGGAATCCGTTTTAATGCGATAGCGCCTGGACCGTTCCCAACAAAAGGTGCCTGGGACAGACTGTTGCCTGGTGATTTACAGGAAAAATTTGATATGAGGAAAAAAGTACCTTTGAGAAGAGTGGGAGAGCATCAGGAATTGGCAAACCTGGCAGCCTACCTTGTTTCAGATTATTCTGCTTATATGAATGGTGAAGTGGTAACGATCGACGGTGGCGAATGGCTTCAGGGAGCAGGAGAGTTTAATATGCTGGAAGATATCCCTCAGGAAATGTGGGATGCTTTAGAAGCCATGATTAAGTCTAAAAAATCAAATTAAAAAAAAATAAATAAAAGACTCCTGAATTTGTAACAATTTCAGGAGTTTTTTTTACCTATGTATAAAATAATTAAATGAATTGTAAACTTCCAACCCTGGTTTCTGCAGTTGCATTTTTCCTTTTTTCAGGATCTGTATATGCACAGGAAGCCCCCAAATATGATTATGTAGAGGCCTTTAAGCCATTTTTTTATCCTCAGACAGGCACGGAAACCCGTTCTGCAAGCGGTCAGCCCGGTCATGCTTATTGGCAGAATTCAGCAGACTATCATATGAATGTCAGTCTGAATGAAGATAAAAAAGAAATTGCAGGTACTGCTGAAATCACTTACACGAATAACAGTCCTGATGCATTGAATTTTCTTTGGTTACAGCTGGATCAGAATTTATTTGCAAAAGATTCCCGGGGAAATGGAGTAGTTCCTATGTCAGGAAGCCGAAACGGAGCCCATGGTGAGGAACTGAATGGAGGATATCATATTAAATCGGTAAAACTGGACGGTAAAGAAGTACAATACACCATTACAGATACAAGAATGCAGATTGACCTTCCTAAGGAACTGAAAGCAAAAGGAGGTAAAGCAAAAATTGCCATTGAATATTCTTTTATCTCTCCGGAATACGGGTCAGACAGAATGGGGGTTCAGGATACAAAAAATGGTAAAATATTTACCATGGCACAGTGGTATCCAAGAATGTGCGTTTACGATGATGTATTGGGATGGAATACGATGCCTTATCTTGGAGCATCGGAGTTTTATTTGGAATATGGAAATATTACTGCGAATATTACAGTGCCTGCCAATCACTATGTGGTCGCCTCCGGTGAGCTTCTTAATGAGAAAGAAGTTTATACTAAGGAGGAAATCAACAGATGGAATGAAGCCAGAAACAGTGATAAAACAGTAATGATTCATTCTGAATCTGAAATTGGCAAAAATAAAACGGCCGGAACAAAAACATGGAAATTTAAAATTGTACAGGCAAGGGATTTTGCCTGGGCATCATCTTCAGGGTTTATTATAGATGCATCAAGAATCAATCTCCCAAGCGGGAAGAAGTCACTGGCTATTTCTGCATATCCTGCAGAAAGCGCAGGAGATAAAGCATGGGGAAGATCTACGGAATATACCAAGGCTGCTATAGAGCACTACTCAAATAAATGGTACGAATATACTTATCCGGCAGCCACTAATGTTGCAGGAAATGAAGGCGGAATGGAGTATCCGGGAATTGTATTCTGTCATATGGATTCAAAAGGAGAAAGTCTTTGGGGGGTTACCGATCATGAATTTGGACATAATTGGTTTCCTATGATCGTAGGTTCTAATGAAAGATTATTTGCATGGATGGATGAAGGGTTTAATACTTTCATCAATGGACTGTCAACGGAAGCTTTTAATAAAGGAGAATATTATAAAAAACCAAACCTTGCCCGCTCAGGAAGCTATCTGATGGGTGATCATCTGGAGCCTATAATGGTAGGACCGGATAATATGAAGGAAAGAAATATTGCCGCTTTAGCCTATTATAAACCAGGTACGGGATTATCCGTTTTAAGAGAAGCTATTTTGGGGTCTGAGAAATTTGATAAGGCATTCCGAACTTATATCAACCGTTGGGCTTTTAAACATCCTACTCCCTGGGATTTCTTCCATACGATGGAGAATGTTTCCGGAGAAGAGCTGAACTGGTTTTGGAGAGGTTGGTTTTTTAACAAGTGGAAAATTGATCAGGCGGTTAAAAATGTAAAATATATCAATGGCGATTTTAAGAACGGGGCTGAGGTGACGGTCGAAAATTTAGGACAGCTACCCATGCCTACTACCGTTCAGGTAAAATTCAAGGATGGAACGCTGAAAACGGTAAAAATACCTGTGGAAGTCTGGAAAAGAAATACAGAATGGACTTTCAAAGTAGAGGCTGCGAAGGAAATAGATGAGGTAAAACTGGATCCGAATGCTGTGGTTCCCGATATTAATGTGAAAAACAATACTTGGACATCTTCTGATGCAAAACCTGTGGAAAAAATTAATGCAAAAGATTTTACAGGATCATATGCAAGCAAAGAGATCAATTTTAAGATCACATTTGTGGAGAAGAACGGACAGCTTTTGGGAAGTGTAATGGGGCAGCCGGAATTTCCTTTTGAATATGTAGGGGATAATAAATTCACTTTTGACCCCGCTGAGCTGACCGTTGTTTTCAGTAAAGATAAAAAGATGATTACGCTTACAGAAGGAGGAAGAGAATTCAAATTCAATAAAGAATAATCTTAATTTAACAATATTATCATATGAATAAGACTTCCCTGTCACAGAGAAGTCTTATTTTTGTCTCTTATTGATAAAATAAACTATGAATTTCAGATTTTCAATTATGCTCCTAATGCTTTTTGTATTGGGATTTTCACAGGATCTTACAGTGATGAGTTTTAATATCCGGCTTAATGTAGAATCGGATAAAGAGAATGCGTGGCCTCAGAGAAAGCAGGATGTAGCAGATTTACTAACCTACTATCACCCGGATTATTTTGGAGTTCAGGAAGCACTTCCTGAGCAGATGAAAGATATTAAAAGCGGATTGAAGAATTATGACTATATCGGGGTAGGAAGAGATGATGGAAAAGAAAAGGGAGAGTTTTCTGCTATTTTTTATGATACCAACAGGCTGGATGTGATAAAATCCGGAACATTCTGGTTATCTGAAACTCCGGAGAAACCTTCCAAAGGATGGGATGCAGCATTGAACAGAATCTGTACTTATGCTGTGTTTAGGGATAGAAAATCTAAAAAAGAATTTTTAGCAATGAATCTTCATTTTGATCATGTTGGTAATGTGGCAAGGGTCAAGTCTTCGGAATTAATTATAAAAAAGATCAAAGAACTTAATCCAAAAAACCTTCCTGTCACCTTAAGTGGAGATTTTAACCTGACAGATGACACAGAACCTATTAAGATTCTTTCTCAGCATATGAAAGACAGTTTCTATCATTCGGAAACAAAACATTATGGCCCGGTAGGAACCTTTACAGCCTTTAATGTCAATGAAGTACCTAAAGAAAGGATTGATTATATTTTTACAAAAGGGTTCAAAATCAAATCAAATAGACATATTAATGACAGAAGGGAGAACCTGCTGTATCCATCGGACCACTTTCCGGTGATTACTGAGCTTTCTTTCTAAAATTAATGTGTTGGAAAATCAACTTCAAATCCAATTCCTCTAAGGGATTGGATTTTTACTTCCTGGTCATGGCTGAAATATTTTCTGAGCCTGCTGATAAATACATCAAGGCTTCTTCCTGTAAAATAATCATTGGTTTCCCAAAGGCTATCCAGGATGTTGTCTCTCGTTATCGTGGTATGATTATGCTTCAAAAGATAGACAAGAAGTTCCTGTTCCCGAACGGTAAGGCGTATATTCCCCTCGCTGTGTGAAAGTAGAAGTTTACTGGTGTCTAAAGAGTATTCTCCAATTTTAATATATGTTTCTACAGCAGTAGGTAAGGTTCTTTTCAGTATGTTTTTTATTCTCAAAGTTAGTTCCTCAGGATCGCAGGGTTTGGCAATATAATCGTCTGCTCCTATTTTCAATCCGGTTAACCGGTCTATTTTCTGATTCTTGGCGGTTAAAAAGAGCAGTGGAAAGTCACTTTTTTCCTTCAGGATCATTTTGGCTAAAGAAAAACCATCAATATTAGGCATCATAATATCCAGAATTCCGATATGGAAGGGAAGTCCGGAAGGGAGAATTTGTACGATACCTTCGGGGTTTTGAAACCAGCTGACTTCAAAATCTTCAAGTTCAAGATATTGTTTAAGGATCATTCCGAAATCTGGATCATCTTCTGCTAAAAGGATTTTAGTTTTCATAAGGAATAGATATTTTAAAAGTAGTTCCCACTTTAGGCTGGCTGGAAACCTGTACTTTGCCATGATATTCGGTAACAATTCTTTTGACGATATAGAGCCCCAGTCCCAATCCTTTATTGTTATGGATGTTGTTGGCCTGTATTCTGTAAAATTTTTCGAAAATATTTTTTAATTCTTTAGTTTCCATACCAAAGCCATTGTCTGAAACCTCAATTTCTAAATGCTGTTGAGAACTGCTGATATTAACTATTATATTGGAGGCACCATATTTTACACTGTTCTCACAGAGATTTTTAATAACGGTTTCCATCAGATTTTTATCAAACGGAAGTTCCTGTGATATATTATTTTCAAGTGTAAAATCTGCAGTAGAATAGGTGAAGGCCAGATCCTGAATAAAGAAGTTCCAATCTTCAGGCTTTACAGCAGTCACTTTATCCGGGATTTCATCTTTGTGAAGTTGGGACATAAGGGTCTCAAGTCTGTAAATCTGCCGGTCAATAAGGGGAAGCATTTCCGGGTTCCAATCTTTCTTTAGGGTTTTAGCGGCTATTTTTAAGGTGGCAATTGGGGTTTTGAATTCGTGTGAGATATTGTCTACTACCGTGTGAAGTACCTCTACCTGTTTTTGCTGTCTGATCAGGTTCTTAACGGTGAAAATATACAGCAGAAGAACGCTCGCAAGCAGGATAATACAGCAAATAATCAATAAAGTAAGTTCTTTAAAAACAATAATCTTGATGTTGGCAATTTCAAATTCAGTTTTGCTTTTGACCAGAAAAGTATTTTTTCTTTCAATTTCTTTATTGTTACTGTCATTCCTTTGGGTAGAAGAGGTTTCCCAGCTGCTGGTTGTTGAGATTTTAGAATTTTTAACCTTATTTTTTGTTTCATAAATAATGATAGGCTGATCAATTATTTTGGTGCTGTCTGGGAGATGTATGATGGAATAGTATTGAATTTTTGCAGAAATGTCATAGCCTTCTTTTTTGAAGCGGCTACTGATATAACGGTTTAGCTTTTCTCTGGTAGGTTGTCTGTTGGCCAAAAAATGGGTTAAAAACTCTTTGTTGCTGATTTCCTTATCATAATATTTGATAATAATACTCTGAAGAGAATCATCTTTCATCTCTTTTGTACTGACATCCTCCAGTTTATCGGTGTAATTGGATAAGCCTTCCTGAATAGACCTATAGATATCCCTTTCTTTTACCTGATAGGTTTTGTAAATAAAAAACACCTGGATTCCCAATAAAATCAGGAACAACGTAGCGAATAGAGGAATAAGGTATTTGCTTTTGGACATCATTAAAACAAAGATAAAGCTTTAGCTATTTTCGGGGATATATATTTTGATATTAACCTTTTATTAACCCATGATTCAATGTGTTTTTTCTTGCCTCCTGTAAAGAGGAAAATAGAAAAATAACCGTTAACCCATCATTAACCTCCTGTTAACCGAAATTTCCCTGCTCAATTCGGAGTTTTGTCCCATAAAACAATAGGACAATCTTGTTTTATATCATTTTAAATTAAATGTTATCATGTACAAATTTCTTTTTTTTCTGTGCTTGCCCATGTTGATGCTGGCTCAAAAGCAAAAACTTTTGGGAACGGTTGAGAACACGGAAAATGAAAAGCTTTCCACAGTACAGGTGGAACTGTATAATTCCAGGAATGAATTAATCAAAACTTTAAAGACGGATGGTAACGGTAATTTTACGCTGGAAAATATCTCTGAACAATATGTGAGACTGGTAATAAAAAATGAAGGATACTCTTTATTTGAAAAGAAACTGGATCTGCAAAAGCCTGAGCCGCTACATATCATCATGAAAAAAGAGTCTCAAGAAATAGGAGAGGTGGTGATGACCAAACGGAAGCCTTTGGTGAAAAGAAAAGTAGACCGTCTGGAGTTTAATGTGGAGAACAGTAATATCTCATCACTCAATGCCTGGGAGATTTTGAAAAATACACCTAATGTAACGGTTAATAATAATGTACTTGCTGTAAAGGGGAGTACCGGGATTTTGGTGACTATTAATGATAAAAAGGTGATGCTGACAGGTGATGAACTAAAAAATCTTTTGGAAAATACGCAGGGAGATGAGGTGAAGTCTGTAGAAGTAATCACTAATCCCCCTGCAAAGTATGAGGCATCAGGGAGTGCGGTACTGAATATTATTATGAAAAAAAACAAGATTGAAGGGTACCGGGGAATTCTCTCTTCAAAATATGTGCAGACACAGTACGCAAAAGGTGTTTTCGGACTTTCTCAATATTATAAAAAAGATAAACTCTCTGTGATGGCGAGTTATTATAAAGGGATGGGTACTTACTATAGGGAAGGAACAGATTATGTCAATTATCTGGAAAGCCAGAAGAGATGGGTAAGTACGATGAACAGGAAGGATAAAAACTATAACCAGAATACCCTGAATTTTAATGTGGAATATGAGCTGGACAGTTTGACCAGCTTAAGCCTCAACTATTCAGGGTTTTTCTCTCCAAAGTCTCATGGAATATACAATGTCCCTACAATAATCTATAATAATCAGAATATTGCTGAGTCTGATTATACCACAATCAATGATCACCAAAATCGCAGTATTAATAATTCTTTAAGCTTTCAGGTGGATAGGAAATTGAACAAAAAAAGCAGCCTTTCATGGATTAATTATTTTACAGGAAACAATGCCGATAAGTATCAAAATGTGATCACTTCCCTGAATTTTGCAGGACAGTCTCCGAGAGAAGAGAATTTTATGACTCAAAATAAAACTGATGTTCAGCTGTATTCCACACAGGCAGATTATCACTGGAAAAATGAAAAATTTGACCTGGAATCCGGAGTGAAATACAGTTTTGTAAAAACAAACAGCAGATTGGATTTTTCTGATAATGAAAATGGAATGCTGCAGTACAGACCAGATAAAAGCAGTATTTTTGATTATAAGGAACACAATTTTGCCGTTTATTCTTCTTTGGGATACACTATCGGAAAATGGAACTTCAAAGCCGGACTTCGTGCAGAAATGACCGATCTGGAGGGAATTGTTTCTGAACCTTATGACCGGAATAAAAATAAATACTGGAATCTTTTCCCCACTTTTTATACACAATATACTACGGAAAATAAACAGGAATTTGGATTTTCCTACGGCAAACGTATCAGCAGGCCTACCTATTCATGGCTGAATCCTGCAAAGTCTTATTATAATCTTTTCTCTTATTATCAGGGAGATCCCAAATTAAAGGCAACCATTACTCATAATCTTAACTTTACCTATTCCTGGAAAGAATGGAATCTCGATCTATACTACCGAAAAGAGATCTATCCTTCTATGGAAATTTCCTTCCAGGAGCCCAGTACCAACAGTTTGATCTACTATTTTACCAATATTGAAAAAGGGGAAGCTTTCGGACTGAGTTTATATAAGAATTTTCAGATAAAGCCATGGTGGAATCTTATTCTGTCCGAAAATCTGGAACATAATGAAAATTATTTTAAAGGTACCGACGGAATACTGTACAAAAATAAGGTATGGAACTGGGTTTCCAATGTTTCTACAAGCTTCACACTGGATAAAAGCAATGACTGGAAGCTGGAAGTCGGCCACCGTTACTATTCTCCGGGAATACAGGGAACCTTTAGAATTTCAAATGCCTGGACTGCTTATTTTGTAATGAACAGGAAGTTCTTTAACAAGAAGCTTGATGCCAGTTTTATATTCAATGATATCTTCAGAACCATGGGGCAGAAAGTGAGTACTCAATATGCTAATCAGGATAATTATTTCCTGGATTATAGTGATACACAGGGTTTTACTTTTTCTTTGAAGTTCAATTTTGGAAACCAGTCTGTAAAGAATGCTAAAACAATAAAGAAGACAGAAGAACAGGAACGATTGTAAATAATTAAACAATATGCGGTTATTATTAGATATTCTTATTAAAGAATTTGCTGCTCTATGTCACATTTTCGCTATTTTTGATACCAATCTTAAAAAAGATAGTTATGAAGAGAATTTTTTCCGGTGTGATGGTGGTGGTTTCATTGTTCCAGCTTTCTGCACAGGAGTTATATATGCCGAGAAATATCAAGAAAGCCTACGAAAAAGGAACGCGCGACATTTCGGGAGCGCCGGGTAAAAACTATTGGCAGAATAAAGGGGTTTATAATGTTGAAGTAAAGGTAGATGCCAATACAAAAACAGTTTCAGGAAAAGAAACAATTGTTTATACTAATAATAGCACGGATAACCTTAATGAATTGGCTATCAGGTTTGTTAATAACCTTCATAAACCACAATCTCCAAGATCGGGAACAGTCTCTAAAGATTTTTTATCTTCCGGACTCAAGATCAAATCATTTATTGTAAATGGTGAAAAGTATGATATTGATAGTGATGATTGGGGAACTGTTGAAAAAGTGAAATTGAAATCAGCTTTAAAATCAAAGGCTAAAGCTGAAGTTAAAATAGAATGGGAATACCCGCTTTCAATACAGAGTGGAAGAGAGGGACAGATAGATCCTGAAACTTTTTATGTAGCTTATTCTTTCCCAAGAATTTCTGTATATGATGATTATAATGGATGGGATATGCTTCCCCATTCAGACAGACAGGAGTTTTATAACGATTTTAATGACTATAGTTTTGCCATTACAGCACCTAAAAATTATGTAGTCTGGGCAACCGGGGATTTTCTGAATCCCGATGCTGTCCTTCAGCCGGAATATTTAAAAAGATATAAAGCTTCTCTGAAGAGTGATAAGCTGATACATATTGCAACAGAGCAGGAAATGAAGTCCGGGAAAGTAACCAGACAGAATAAATGGAATGTTTGGAAGTTTAAAGCGAATCATATTACTGATTTTTGTTTTGCATTAAGTAATCATTATGTATGGGATGCGGCCAGTGTTCAGCTGAAAACAAAAAGAGCGAGTGTCCAGGCAGGATACAAAGCCGGAGCAAAAGATTTCGAACAATATGTGGGATGGATGCGCTATAACCTGGACTGGTTTTCGAAAAAATGGCCAGGAGTGGAATATCCTTATAATGTCATGACAGCCATTCAGGGATATGCTGATATGGAATATCCAATGATGATTAATGATACCAGTATCCCGGATGACCTTCAGGATGCAAGACTTACAGCCGATCATGAAATTGCGCATACCTATTTTCCTTTTTATATGGGAATTAATGAAACGAGATATGCTTTTATGGACGAAGGATGGGCAACAACACTGGAATATCTTATAGGAATTGATGAAAATGGTGAAGAGAAAGCAAAAGAGTTTTATAAAAACTTTCGTGTAAAAAGGTGGATTAATGATCCTTCCGCAGAGCAGGATCAACCGGTAATCACAATGAGTACACAGGTAAGCGGTTCTGGCTATGGGAATAATTCTTATGTAAAAGCGTCTTTATCCTATCTTGCCTTAAAAGATTATCTGGGAGACGAATTGTTTAAAAAAGCATTGCTTCACTATATGGATAACTGGAATGGTAAACACCCTGTTCCCTGGGATTATTTTAATTCTATGAACACAGGGTCCGGAAAAAATCTGAACTGGTTCTTCCATAACTGGTTTTATACCAATAATTATATAGATCTAAAAGTGGCAGGAGCTTCCCAGATGAATGACCTGCTTACTGTAAATGTTATCAATATAGGAGGATTTGCTATTCCGTTTGATGCTATTCTGTCTTATGAGGATGGAACAACAGAGAAGCTGCATTTTTCACCTTCCATTTGGGAGAAAGATCAAAAGCTGTCTGATCTTGTGATTCCGATCAAGAAAAAAGTAAAATCGGTACAGCTGGATGGAGATCTTTTTATGGATTACACTCCGGGAGACAACAGTAAAACACTATAATAAAACACTATAAAAGTAAAAGCCTTCATATTATTGAAGGCTTTTTTATTTTAAAAATAGGCTGTTAACCGTAAACCTAACGTGATATAATTGATTCTTTCTTTAGCAATGACATGATTAAGTTCTTCATTTAATTCATCATTCTCTTTTATCTCATCACTAAAATGATATCTGATGGTAGATTTTATCTGGTTGTAATCGGCATATAATGTAAGCCCTATTCCTGGGTTGAATTTATACGTAAGGGAAGTTCCTGCGTTCCAACGGAAAGCGGGCTTAGGTTTATAGCGGGCAATTGGAAGCTCATGAGTTGGAGTATCTATGCTGTCGCTTTTTATAAATACTTTTCCGCTTGCAGTGGCTGCATATCCGGCGGTAGCTTTTAGGGTAAATTGCCATTTGTCTGAAAACTCATGAGAAAAATAAGGCCCTATCCCGGCACCCAGAAAACCTAAAGATTGGGTAATGATGTTATAATCCCCAAAATTTTCTCCGTCATCTAAAGTTTCTCTCAGGGGCTTTACAGGAAAACTGCTAAAGCTGATGTCGGCTCCGATACCCCATTTTTTTGAAAAGAAATAAGCTCCTTCCAATCCACCTTCGAAACCTACCTGTTTTTTATTGTCAAGATCAGATTCTTTCAGGAAATTTGTTGTACCCAGTGCTGTACCCAGTTTTATAGCTAGAAAAGAAGGGTAGTCATTTCCCTGTATCTTCGATAAAAGACTTAAATTATCCCCTTTGTTTTTATATATTTTATCTATAAAAAAGTAGCCTAATTCCGTAGATATAATACCTATTCCGGCACCTGCCAATACATCAGGGAGCCAGTGTCTGTTGTTTAAATTCCGTCCTAGTGCTGTAAGGGTAGCTGCACTATATCCTCCAATACTGTACGCAGGGTTTACCATTCCATATTCTTTATGTAGAAAGCTTGCATTGGTAAAAGCCATTGCAGAGTGGCCGGATGGGAATGAATTGTTTTTAGAGCCGTCCGGTCGTTCCACTTTTGCTGTATATTTGATGGAGTTTACTACAATACCCATAATGGCTAAACTGGTAACATAAGAAAGTGTAGCCCTTCCTATATTATTCCGTCCTTTTACTCCGGAAAGTTTTAATCCGTAAACAGCTACGGCGGGAGCATATTGCAAATAATCATCGTACTTTGCCTTGAATGTTGGAAGATAGCGGTTTCGGACTTCGCGGATATTTTCCTTCTCTCCCCAGGTTGCCGCTGCCGCTGTAAAAAGTATGGCCGGAGCTACAGATTTTTTCACCCATTCTTTCTTGAAAAAAGGCGTTTTATTGTCAACAGGTATATCGGAACTGATTAATGAAATATCTTTTTGAAGATTTCGGGACTGAACAGTATCTTGTGCATGATAACAACACAAATGTAAAAACAGGCTTGCTGCTAATATTATTTTTTTCATCCTTATTTGTCCTGAAGTTTAAAACCGCATAAAAGTAAAAAAAAAATCCATCCCTAAATTGGGATAGATTTTTTTTAAGCAAATCTTAATATATTGATAACTTAGTATAGTCTTAAACCTGATCTTGGTCCTGATGCTGAAACTACAGCCTGCATTCTTTGTTTTTGATTGGTTGTAAACATTACCATGATCTTGTCATCTACATAATCCATATAGTTCATGAAGATTTGAGAACGGCTTACTCCACCGCAAGCACGGCTAAGAGGATAAGAAGGTGTTCCGTAATTTGGACCAGGCGAAACAGGAGTGTCATTAGAATAATCTGTCTGGCAGCCTGCATCTGAAGAACCCCAAAGGTGAGGAAGATTTAAATAATGCCCCACTTCATGAGTGGCTGTTCTTCCCAAATTGAAAGGTGCTGAGGTTCCTGAACCAGTTCCTATATAAGGAGCAGCTATTACTACACCATCTAAAGAACCTGTAATAGTTCCCGGATAATAAGCATATCCAAGAGTACCCCCTGTCATTTTATTTACTACCCAAATGTTTAGATAATTGTCCGGAGTAGTAGCTGCAATCCCTGTGCTTGCCGATTTCATCTTATTTTCATCAGGATTCCACAGCGTTGTACTGCTTTGTTTTCTCACTGTTTTAGCCAATCTGAATCTGATTTTAGTATCTCCGGCCTTTACAGGAACGAATTCTGATGGGGTGTTGCTGTTGTCTGCATTCGTAGCTCCGTAATCTCTGTTCAGTACATCAATCTGGGATTGTAATCTGGTATCGGATACATTTTCACTGCTTGTGTTGTATACCACATTGAAAACTACCGGGATTTCTACAGTGCCATCTGCTAATACTTTACCTACTTTTATATCGTTAAGACGCTTTTCTGTAAACTCTTCAATAGCGTTAACTCTCGCTCTGGCTGCAGGATCAGTACTTAGAATTTTGTTTCTCATTTCATCGGAAGGGCAGGATCTTCTGCTGGCCGTTTCCTGAGGTTGCATGTCCTGTTGTTCTGTTACAGAATTGACATCGTTGTTACAAGAAGCCAGAAATAGAATTCCAGCTCCAAAAAGAAGTTTTTTCATATTATATTATTTTGGTTTTGAGTTTGTGAATTTATATTAAATAAACTTAATGTGCAAATTATTTCTTAATTTATTTAATTATCATTAATCTTTACTGTTAATGGTTGTGATTATCTTAATTAAATTTAATTTAAATTGAATTTTAATCAATTTTAATAATTTCGTTTTTATATTTCACTTTTTTGTGTTTTTTAACTAAAAAAAATACTATTGTTTTTGATTTTTTATTGAAAATTTAATCGCATAGTAGATTCATTTCATACTGTGGAAAGGAAGCTAATTGTTCCGTAAAGTTTGTCATGATCATTATCTACATTTTTTAGCTGGTGGATAATGACTCTTTTATCATTGTGATTTTTAGGAATTTAAATCACTTGAAATAAAAAATCCATCTCAATTGAGATGGATTTACAAATATTAATTAGAATGGTATTTAGATTTATTTTATTATAAAACTCTTAATCCTGTTCTTGGACCTGATGATGCCACTACAGACTGCATTTTTGTTTTTTGGCCTGCTGAGAACATAAACATGGCTGCATCATCTACATAATCCATATAATTCATAAACATTACAGATCTTTGCACTCCGCCACAAGTATTATAAAGCGGATAGGTTGGTTTTCCTGCATTATCTCTGGTTTGAGTTGGAGTGTCGGCAATCAGGTCATTTCCACAATTGGCATCTCCCCAAATATGTCTTAGTCCTAAATAGTGGCCCACTTCATGTGTTGCTGTTCTTCCTAGGTTGAAAGGGGAAGAAGCACCTGTTTTCCCAAAAAATGGTGCTGCGATTACTACACCATCATTCCATAAGCCTGCAGACTCAGGGAAGGTTGCATATCCAAGAATTTCTCCCTGAGTAGATGGCATTCTCCCTACGATCCAAAGGTTAAAATAATTGGTGGGATTAGTGGCATCTATTCCTCCTGTAGAGGCTTTTTTCATCGTGTTGTTTGCTCTGTCGGTAGCACTCCATGATGTTTTGGTTGTGGACTTTCTAATGGTATTTACCAGTCTGAATTTTACTGCTACATCTCCGGACTTTACCGCTTGAAATTCTGTAGGTATTTTTGAAACATCGCTGTTTGTTCCGCTATAGTCGGCATTTAATACAGCAATTTGTTCTGCGATTCTGGCATCTGAAACATTTTCTGCTGCTGTATTGTATAAAACATTTACAACTACAGGGATTTCAACAGAACCGTCTGCAAGAACTTTTCCTAATTTTAGGTTGTTAGCAAATCTTTCAGCATTGGCTTCAATATCTGCTACTCTCTGTCTGAGTGCCGGATCTTTTTGCAGTGCTTCTTTTCTCATTTCCTCTGATGGACAAAATCTTTTTGACGCTGTTACACTGAGAGAATTTGCTGCATCTGTAGATTCTTGTGTTTGGTTTGCAATGTTGTCGCTGTTACAAGCTGACATGAAGCATAGCACAATAGCTCCAAATAATAGTTTTTTCATATTGTTTTTTTTGTTTGAGGATGTGAAATTATATTATTTGAAATTGATATGCAAATTTTTTTGACAATTATTTGATAAATATCTATTTAATAATTGTTTTTATTGGTTATTTTACATTTAAATTAAATTTTTATTGAGTTTTAATTAAATTAAAGAATTAGGTTTTTATCTTTCACAAGATGCTGTGCTTTTAATGTAAATAGCTATCAATATTATTTATTTGAAAGAATATTTTTATTTTACATTGGCCTGTTGCAAACCCTTTTTTTTGCTGTTAAAAATTTTCCTAATCTACTAACTTTTGTAAAGTTTGTCATGTTAACGCTCTTAGTTTTTTAGGTGGATGGACAGTGCTTTTTGGGAATTTAAATTATATGAAATAAAAAATCCATCTCAATTGAGATGGATTTTAATTCTTATATAAAATTGTAATCAGATTGATTATAATACTCTTAGTCCTGCTCTTGCACCTGATGCCGCCACTACGGACTGCATTCTTGTTTTTTGTCCAGATGAGAACATAAACATAGAAGCATCATTTACATAATCCATGTAATTCATGAACATAACAGATCTTTTCACACTATTACAAGTATTGTATAACGGGTACGTTGGTGCACCCCCATTAGATGTTGTTTGTGTAGGAGTATCATCCACTAGGTCATTTCCACACATTGCATCTCCCCAGATATGTCTGAGATTTAAATAATGTCCTACCTCATGAGTAGCCGTTCTGCCCAGGTTGTAAGGAGAAGAAGCGCCTGTTTTTCCAAAGAATGGGGCGGCAATTACCACTCCATCAAGCCATAGTCCAGCAGATTCTGGAAATTTAGCATAACCAAGAATGCTTTTTCCCTGAGAAGTCATTTTACTTACCACCCAAATATTGAGATAATTAGTTGGGTTTGTAGCGTCTATGCCGCCAGATGAGGCTTGTTTCATGGCGTCATCTGTTTTCCAGCTTGCCTTGGTTGTGGATTTTCTTATAGTATTGACTAATCTGAATTTAATTTTTGTATCCCCTGCGTTTACAGGCTGAAATTCTGTAGGTACTTTAGAGGCATCAGTGTTTGTTCCTGAGTAGTCTGCGTTTAATACATCTATCTGTTCTGTAATCCTTGCGTCGGAGACATTTCCAGCTGCATTACTATAGACTACATTTACCACAACAGGAATTTCTACAGTTCCGTCTGCCAATACTCTTCCGAGTTTTTTGTCATTTACAAACCTTGCTGTATTTGCTTCCAGATCAGCATACCTTTGTCTGAGTTCAGGACTGTTTTTTAAAGCTTCCTGTCTTAATTCTTCTGATGGGCAGCTTCTTTCCATAGCTGCTGTTGAAGCTGCTGCAGGGTCTGCTGCTTCTTCATTTTGATTCGAAATGTTGTCGCTGTTACAAGCTGACATGAAGCTTAGCACAATAGCTCCAAATAATAGTTTTTTCATATCGTTTTTTTGTTTGAGGATGTGAAATTATATTATTTGAAATTGATATGCAAGTTATTTTGCAATTTACTTAACAAATTACTATTTAATCGTACTTTTGATTGGTTATTTTGTATCTAATTTGATTTTTTGTTGAATTTTAATTAAATTTTAAAATGTAAGTTTTCTATTTCATGAAAATAGAAGCTTTAAATGTAAATAATTACAATAATTATTTATTTTATAGAATATTTTTAATTTATATTAGCCTCCAAAACCATTTTTGATCGCAAAAACGGCAAGTCCTACACGGGTTTTCAAATCCAGTTTTTCACATAGCTGATCACGGTAGCTTTCTACTGTCCTTGGGCTGCAGCACATTCTGTCTGCAATTTCTTTGTAACTGAGCTCAGTAACCGTGTATTTCAGGAATTCCTTCTCTCTTTCGCTAATTTTTATAGTGATTTCTGAGCCCATATCTTTATTGAGCGTAGAGAATATAATTTTTGAAGCCCAATCAGGATAGAAGAATCCGTCAGAATTTAACCTTATAAGTGCTGTTTCAAGATCTTTTGGATGTGTGTTTTTTAGCAGATAGCCTTTTGCGCCACTTTTAATCATTTTAATGACGCTATTGTCATCACCCTGCATGCTGAGGGCCATTATTTTGATATCAGGATGGTTTTTCGTAAGCCAGGTTGCGGTTTCAAATCCATTCATAATTGGCATACTGATATCTAACAGTATGATATCGGGAATTTTGTTACCTTCTTCAAATTTCTGAATCAGGTCTTTTCCGTTTTCACAGACATAGATGACCTCAAACTCATTAAAATTACCAATAATACCTTCCAGTGCTTTGGCAATAAGTATATGGTCATCAACAATTACAATTGTTTTTTTCATGATTGCTTTTTTAAAATAATATGAAGATACGTTCCTGTGTTTTTCTGGCTTTCAAAATGAAAGTCGGCACCGATGATTTTTGCCCTGTTTTTCATGTTGGTGAGGCCAATCCCATTAGATGCTGTCTGGCTGGTGTCAAACCCAATCCCATCATCATGAATGGAAAGTTCCCAAAGGATATCTTCAGAGGTATTTAATGTAATAAAAATATTCTTACAGTCCGAATGTTTTATACTGTTCTGAATAAATTCCTGAGTGATTCTGAGCAGTACATTTTTGTGAACAAAACCTAAATCAAGCTGATCAAAGTTGTAGTTAAAACTTACCGTACATTTTTTAAAAGAATTGGTAATGTCTACCTCTTCCTGGATTAATGTTTTTATTTCTTTTTGGTTGATATTATCATCAGTTAATGTTTTGGAAAGGCTGCGGAGATCCTGTAAAGATTGGTTGATAATCTGGGAAACCTGCTCAATCCTTTCACTGGCTTCCGGAACTTTATTCTCATAAAGCATTTGCTGGGTATAGAGACTTACCAATGTCAGTTTTTGACCGATATTGTCATGAAGTTCTCTTCCGATCTGCTGCATGGTGGCCTGTTGGATTTCCAGCTGGGTAGCCAGAAGTTCCTTTTGATGGATCTCATTTTTTATTTCAATTTCATTCAGATATTCTTTTTTACGCTGTCTGTAATTTCTGATATAGATAGCCACTGCAACGATAAACATCACAAAAAATATATTAAATAAAATAATGACGATTAAGAGTTCTGTTTTCCCCATATAAATGAACTTGCAAATAAAAGATACATCACTACACCTGAGATCAGAAAATAACTAAAATAAATATTCCAGATTTCCATATAATTAATCAAAACAGAGAACAGGGCCATGAAAGGTAATGTTCCAATATAGGAAAGTGTTACCCCCAGGTTAATATAAAACATCCTGTTTTTACTAAAATTAAGAATATCCTGTGAATTAATTTGCTTATAATATTCCATCACTACAAGAAGCATTAAAATAAGACAACCAAAGGTATAATTAAATGCAAATACTATTTTACTTCCCGAAAAATACAATTCATTGGGGATGAATGAAAGCAGGTATAAAACTGATAAGACATAAAATAATTTGGGTTTTCCTAAAGATTTTGCGGCGTATAACCAGTAAAAAAATATAAACTGGATAGGCATCAAAAAGTAATTATAATAGTAAGATTTGGAAAAATAGGGGAATTTTCCCCATCTGCCATAGGCTTCTCCAAGAAAAATAAAAACCAAATAGAATATGAAGAAAATCCAATACTGGTTTTTTACACGATTATAATACAAAAGCGATACAACCGCGGCAAGTCCTTCGGCCCAAAGCATACTTTTGCTTACAAATTCTTGGAAATCGGTCATATTCTATAAAATCATCAATTAAGTATTAAAAATATTCAGCTATTGGATTGGATGGAGGAATAAGTTGTCCGTTATTTTCTCCAATAGGATCTTCCTCTTTACCTCCTCTTCTGGCAGTTAATGCTAAATTGATAGATTGATCCAAGGTGTTGAAATCATAGTGGTGGACTTCTCCTTCTTCATCTGTTTTCTTTACCGTAGGAATCATGACCAGGGTATGTCTTCCGGCATACTCTTCAGATACGGGATGGGATTCCATTATATTCCAGTTTTCAAGCTTTGGATAAGCGGCATAATAAAATCTGATTCCTAAATCTTCCTCAGTTGCTTCGGGAGTCTTTTTCATGGCTTCTTCTTCTATCATCGCAATGAACTTTTTTAATTTAGGAAGGTCAAACCAGATTGAATGGGCATCTTGTATCCCCAAAGTCTCGTTAATTGCACTCAAATGATTCTGGCGGTAATTCTCTATTAAAGTCTTAATTAAACCATTTGACATTCTGCCGGATTTTGGTCCATATTCATTAGTAGATTCTGCTTCCATAACTTAGTATTTATAAAAAATGTTAGTGTATCTGCAAATTTCGGAAAAAATATGGTAGAAAAAATACTAATAAATAAGGGATTATACTGTTATTTTTACCGGGTTTTTACGGGTTGCATATGAATGATACTATGCGTAAATAATATCGAAGTCGTCATAAGGGTACAAAAAAACCGGAGATAATCTCCGGCTTAGATTTATATACAAGGATATTTCGTTCGGTCCTTGCAAACCAGTCCTGCCGTGCAGCATAAACCGGTAGGGCAATTCCAGAATTCGTCACACATGATGATGGAAGTAAGGACTCCACCGTCAATTTTCTTTAATTCATCTCTTTTTAATTTTTTCATGTTGATTTTGGTTTAGTTAGATTATTATGGTAAATGTAATGATAATTCACATTGTTTGGATAAAAATAAACAAAAAGATGGTTTTTTGATCTTTCCCTGTGATTTTACAAGAGGCCAGGTTTCTGTTTTCCCCGTATCAGCGAAACTGAAAACAGAATGTACATGATAATAAGAGAAATTTGAAAATAAGAATAATAAATATCCCAGATTTCTTTATACTGCCTTATCTGAGCATAAAAAGTCCAGAATGGCATGGTTCCGATGTAGAATAAAGTAACTCCCAGATTGATGTAAAACATTCTGTTTCTGCTAAAGTTGATAATCTCGGAAGAATTCACCTGATGATAATATTCCATAATCACAAGAATCATTAAAATAAGACATCCCAGCGTATAATTGATGGAAAATATTTCCTTCTTGGTATCAAGAAAAATTTCATTGGGGATAAATGACAGCAGGTAGAGCAGAGATAGGATATAAAAAAGTTTGGGCTTTCCAAAAGTCTTTGCAGCATAGAGCCAATAAAAAAATATAAACTCCAGGGGAATCACAAAATAATTATAAAATTTTGGACTGTCGTAGTCTATAAAACGTGGACTGTATTTTCCGAACACCTCACACAGGAAAATGATGATAAGATAGAGGCAAAAATACTTCCAATGCTGCTCTTTTTCACGATGATAATAGAATAGTGCGATGAGTGCCGTGGCTCCTTCTACCCAAAGGATGGTTTCATAAAGTATTTGGGGAATTGTCATGTATGATGTGAAAATATTTTACAGATTCTTAGATTGGGCTTAAGTTAATCATTAGTATTTGGTTGTTGAAGATAATAAAATTAGATCAAAACCAGGATAAAAAAATAAGTGCTGCAGAGAATTCTACAGCACTTACTTACAAAAATAATGTATATGAAAAAAAACTATTTTATTGTTCGGTAGGTCTGAAAACAAGACCTGTTTCTTCAAAGAAATCTAATGTGATTCTATCTCCGTCATTTACATTTCCGGCAAGGATCTCTTTAGATAGTTTATTCAGTACATCCTGTTGGATAACTCTTTTTAGAGGTCTTGCTCCGAAAGCAGGATCGTAACCTTTCTCCATCAGATAATCTACCGCATCCTGAGTAAATGTCATGATGATGTTGCGTTTTGCCAACATGTCATTGAATCCTCTCAGCTGATACTGAACGATTTTTCCGATCTCTTTTTTTCTTAGAGGCTGGAAGAGTACAATCTCATCAATTCTGTTCAGGAATTCCGGGCGTAAAGTTTGTTTCAGTAAATCAAAGACCTCGTCTTTCGTTTTATCTACAATTTCGTCCTGGTTTTCCTCTGTAATATTTTCAAAATTCTCCTGGATCAGATGTGAACCCAAATTGGAGGTCATGATGATAATAGAGTTTTTAAAATTCACTACACGGCCTTTATTATCTGTAAGACGCCCATCGTCCAAAACCTGTAACAGGGTATTGAAAACATCAGGATGTGCTTTTTCTATCTCATCCAGAAGTACTACAGAATAAGGTCTTCTTCTTACCGCTTCTGTCAGCTGTCCTCCTTCATCATAACCTACATATCCCGGAGGCGCTCCCACTAATCTTGAAACACTGTGACGTTCCTGATATTCACTCATATCAATTCTGGTCATGTTGTTTTCATCGTCGAATAAGAATTCCGCTAATGCTTTTGCCAGCTCAGTCTTACCAACACCTGTGGTTCCTAAGAATAAGAATGATCCGATAGGTTTTTTGTCATCGCTCAATCCTGCTCTGTTTCTTCTGATGGCATCCGCTACAGCCTGGATCGCTTCATCCTGACCTACAACTCTATGGTGAAGTTCAGCTTCAAGATTCAATAATTTAGCTCTTTCCGATTGTAACAGCTTGGTGACAGGGATTCCTGTCCATTTTCCAATGACTTCAGAAATATTTTCAGCGGTAACTTCTTCTTTGATCAGCTCATTCTGATGGTTCTGCATTTCAAGTTCCAGTTTTTCCAGCTGCTCTTCTTTTTCACGGAGTTTTCCATATTGTATTTCCGCTACTTTTGCATAGTCTCCAGTTCTGGATGCTCTTTCCGCTTCTAATTTTAAAGATTCAATCTCTTTTTTAACCTGAGTTAAATCCTCACTTTTCTGCTTCTCTTTCAGCCATTTGGCATTGATTTCATTTCTCTGTTCAGAAATTTTAGCAATATCCTCTTTCAAATGATTGATTTTGGTCTCATTGCCTTCTCTTGAGATGGCTGCCAATTCAATTTCCATCTGCATTAATTTTCTGTCCAGTACATCCAGTTCTTCCGGTTTGGAATTGATCTCCATCCTCAATTTAGCAGAAGCCTCATCAATAAGGTCGATTGCTTTATCCGGTAAGAATCTGTCTGAAATATATCTTTGAGACATTTCCACAGCAGCAATAATCGCTTCATCTTTGATTCTTACCTTGTGATGCGCCTCATATTTATCTTTAATACCCCTAAGAATGGAAATTGCAGATTCTGTATCCGGTTCTTCTACCATTACCTTCTGGAAACGTCTTTCCAACGCTTTATCCTTCTCAAAATATTTCTGATATTCATTTAAGGTAGTGGCTCCGATAGCTCTCAATTCTCCTCTTGCCAAAGCCGGTTTCAGGATATTGGCAGCATCCATTGCACCTTCGCCACCTCCGGCACCTACCAATGTGTGGATCTCATCGATGAAAAGGATGATCTGTCCGTCAGATTTGCTGACTTCATTTACTACAGATTTTAAACGCTCTTCAAATTCACCTTTATATTTGGCCCCGGCGATCAATGCTCCCATGTCCAGTGAAAATAATGTTTTATCCATTAGATTTTCAGGGACATCACCACTGATAATTCTGTGAGCGATTCCTTCAGCAATGGCTGTTTTACCAACTCCCGGTTCACCGATAAGGATCGGGTTATTTTTTGTTCTTCTGGAAAGAATCTGTAAAACCCTTCTGATTTCTTCATCACGTCCGATCACTGGGTCGAGTTTTCCTTCAGCTGCTAATTCATTAAAGTTTTTAGCATATTTATTTAAGGACTGGTATGTTTCTTCCGAGCTGGCAGAAGTAGCTTTGCTCCCTTTTCTTAATTCTTTAATACCTCCTTCCAGCAATTTTTTGGTAACACCCATATCCTTCAACATTTTGGATACTTCCGAGCTCGTCTCTAAAAGAGAGAGCCATAAATGTTCAATGGTTACATATTCATCGTCCATTTTTTTGGCGATGTTGGGTGCGTCCAGCAATACTTTATTTGCAGATTGAGAAAGGTAAATGTTTCCTCCCTGTACTTTTGGAAGTTTTTCTAAATTTTCACGGTTACGCTCTCTTACCAGATTAGCATCTGCTTCAGATTTTTTTAGTAAGAAAGGTGATATATTTTCATCTACCTGAAAGATCCCTTCAAGTATATGTTGAGGTTCGATACTTTGATTGCCTAATTCCAGAGCAACTTGTTGAGCTGCCTGAATGGCTTCCTGTGATTTTACAGTATATTGGTTTAAGTTCATATTCTATCTATATTTTTGGTTGATTCGTTTAAAGTTAAGTTCTAAAAAACATCAAGAAACCAAATTTTAAGGCTTGGCTTCTTAATGCCATCAATTATTTAATCATTTATTCGATGACTGTATCACAAAAATCGTTCAATTATTAAATTTACAAAAAAATAGGACAAAATTTCCGAATTTGGTATTTTTAACGTAAAATTAACTTGACAAAATTTCCGATTCTTCATATTTTTCTTTGGAATGGTGAACAATACGTCATACCGGGAGTGGAATATCTTTGAAGATCGATGGGGAAATCTACTTATTTATCCGATGTCTGTGTTAAATTCCGGCGTATTATTTTGAGAATAACTACTTTTGCATTTTACCAGATGGAGCTTAAAGAAAAACAAAGAAGAATATTAAACGTAGCTGTAGAACTTTTCAAAGAGAAAGGATATATGGGCAGTTCAGTAAGAGATCTGGCTACAAAACTCAATATTAAGGCCGCATCACTGTATGCACATATCCGTTCAAAGGAAGAAATTTTGGAATGGATTTGCTTTGGCATTGCCCAAGAATTTTTCGACGAGCTTCAGGAAGTAAAAAATACAAATATTCCTCCTAAAGAAAAGCTTAACCTATTTCTGGATAAACATTTGTCGGTAGTCCTGGAGAACCGTGATGTGACCCATATTTATTCCAACGAATGGAGACATCTTGAAGAAAGACTTCCTGAGTTTGTGGAATTGAGAAGAAGCTATCAACAGGAAGTGGAGGAACTTATTTCTGAAATTTACCAGGCTGAAAACTGGGAGCTGAAATCTCCGTCTTTTACCACGAGATTTATTCTTCATACCCTCAACAATTCTTATTTCTGGTTCAAAAGAAACAGCGATTCTACCGATGCAATTATAGATGAAATCAGAGAGAAGATACTTTTTGGATTATTAGGTAACCAGAAACAATAGTTGTTCTTTATTTACATATTTGATCAACGGATCTTTGGAACTCTACAGGAGTTTAGAGCTGGAAAAAAATAGGCGATAAATTCCGTCTTTCTACTCGTCTCGCTCTGAATAGCAATATTTATTTTACTACTCCTTATTTTTTTAAAGCTTAAGTGTTCTTCTCAATAGTCCTATTTTGTCTTGGTAAGGCTTTAATATTCAAAACTTCTGTAATTTTTTGGTCTAAATAAAGGGAATCATTCGTGTGTTGTTATTTAGAATCATTCAAAATATGATAAAAATCATAAAAATTTTGTCAGCTGGCAAAATCTTTTTAAATTTACACCTAACAAATGTTAGTTAGTTTTATGGGTTTTTCAGTTGAATATCTGGAGCTGGGTCAGTTGAGACAGCTTCAATCCGACCGGTTAACAGGGTTAATGGGTTATCTTGAGGAGAAGTCAGAATTTTATAAAAGAAAATTCGATGAATTAAAAATATCTCCACAGGATATAAGGACAATAGAAGATATCACGAAACTTCCTATTACGTACAAACAGGACTTGAGAGATCATTATCCGTTTGGATTGTTTACGGTTCCTAAAAATGAACTGCAGAGAATCCACTGTTCAAGCGGAACTACAGGAAAACCTACTGTTGTGGGATATACCAAAGAAGATGTAGATCTTTTCAGTGAGGTCGTAGCAAGATCTCTGTATGCTGCAGGTGCCAGACCAGGGATGCAGTTGCATAATGCATATGGGTATGGGATTTTCACAGGAGGGCTTGGTCTCCATTATGGGGCTGAGAAACTGGGAATGAGTGTTCTTCCCATTTCAGGAGGAATGACAGCCAGACAGGTAGATCTGATTATGGATTTTAAACCGGAAGTAATCTGTTGCTCACCATCTTATGCACTCACTATTGCTGATGAATTTGCCAACAGGGGAATATCAGCCGAGGAGATCAGTCTTCAATATGCGGTGTTGGGTTCAGAGCCCTGGACAGAAATTATCAGAGGACATATTGAAGAGAGGTTAGGAGTTCATGCCACGAATATTTATGGATTAAGTGAAATTATAGGCCCCGGAGTTTCAATGGAAGATTTTGAAGAAAAAGGAGGTTCTTATATTTGGGAAGATCATTTTTATCCTGAAATTTTAGATCCGGTGACCAAACAACCGGTTCCATTCGGTGAAGAAGGAGTATTGGTGATTACAACGTTAACGAAAAAAGCAATGCCTCTTTTACGCTACTGGACCAATGATATTACAAGTCTTTACTATGATGAAAATGCCAAAAGAACAATGGTGAAAATGAAGCCTATTGTTGGCAGGGCAGATGATATGCTGATTGTAAGGGGGGTAAATGTTTATCCAAGCCAGATTGAAGATGCATTTTCATATGTAAAAGGAGTTGTTCCCAATTATTATCTGACCCCTATTGAAAAGGAACATATGTGCGTAGCACTGGATATTGATATAGAAATTGATGATGACTTTGTAAAAGATCAAAGATTAGAAACAAATACCGATGAATATTTTAAATTTGTCGGGACCTTTGGAAAAAATATAGAAAACGAAATAAAAAAACGGGTAGGGATTACTACAAAAGTAAAAGTTCATGCCCAGGACAGTTTGCCGAAGTGCGAAGGTGGAAAAATTAATAGAATACTAAAAAAATAATGAATTCATTTTATAAACTTAAAACAGTTAGAGTTCAGAAAGATACTCCGGAAGCCGTCAATGTGGCTGTGGAAATTCCTGAAGAACTGAAAGACAAGTTCAGATTCAAACAGGGACAGTACCTTAATTTCCGAATGGTGATCAACGGAAACGAAGAAAGACGTTCTTACTCTATCTGTAATGCTCCAAGTGAAAAAAGCAATACGCTGGAAGTTTTGGTGAAATTATTAGAAGGCGGAAAGGTATCAGGATATTTCAACGAACATCTTCATATGGATGAAATGCTGGAAGTAATGCCTCCGATGGGTGGTTTTAATACTTCTTATCATCCTACCAATGTGAAAACCTATGTAGGTCTTGCAGCGGGAAGCGGGATCACTCCTGTTTTATCCAATATTAAAGAAAGCCTTTATCAGGAGCCTAACAGTAATGCCTATTTGTTTTACAGTAACAGAAGCATGAATCATGTTTTGAGAAAAGGGGAAATAGATAAATTAGTTGAGCATTTTAACGGAAGACTTAAGGTCGTTTATCTGGTAAGCCGCGAGAAGCATGAAGATCCCGTTTTTGAAGGACGAATTTCTGCCGAAAAATTAGATCAGTTATTTGAGAGATACACCGATATTGATGTAAAAGAATCCACTTATTTTATTTGTGGACCCTCAGAAATGATCAAAGGGATTGCGGATTACCTTAAAAAAGATAAAAAAGTACCTGCTATCCAGGTTTTATTTGAATACTTCACGGCTCCTGACGAAGAAAATACGGAGGAGATGAGTGACGAATTTAAGGCTATTGCCAATATTGAAAGTATGGTAACGGTCATTATCGATGATGATGAATATTCGTTCCACTTAAATTCTAAAAAAGAGAGTATCTTAGATAAAGCATTGAAAGACAATCTTCCAGTACCTTTTGCTTGCAAAGGAGGAGTTTGTTGTACGTGTAAAGCGGAGGTTTTGGAAGGAGAAGTTTTCATGGAGAAAAACTACGCGCTTACCGAAGATGAAGTAGCCAGAGGTTACGTTCTTACCTGTCAATGTCACCCGACAACGAATGTGGTGATGCTTAATTATGATGTTTAATTTTTTGTAAAGTGTAAAATGTATAATGTAAAAAGTAGATCAAAAATACATTGTACAGCTGACATTTTACTTTAGTACAAAAAACAAAAGAAATGGACTTAGAAAAATTTGTTCAATACGTTCACGACGAAAATAAAGTAGAACCAAAAGATGTAATGCCTGATGACTACAGAAAATTATTGGTTCGTCAGATTTCACAGCACGCCCATTCTGAAATTGTAGGAATGTTGCCGGAAGCCAACTGGATTTCCAGAGCTCCTTCATTGAGAAGAAAAATGGCTCTTCTGGCTAAAGTCCAGGATGAGGCAGGGCACGGTTTATACCTGTATTCTGCCACTGAAACACTAGGAAACGGAACAATCCGAGCGGATAGAGATGCTACTTACGAAGATATGTTGGAAGGGAAAGCGAAATACTCAAGTATTTTTAATTATCCGACATTAAGCTGGGCAGATATCGGTGCTATTGGTTGGTTGGTAGATGGAGCAGCGATTATGAACCAGGTAATGCTGATGGGGAATTCTTATGGTCCTTATTCAAGAGCGATGGTGAAAATCTGTAAAGAAGAATCTTTCCACCAAAGACAGGGATATGAAATCTTGATGGCTCTTTGCCGTGGTACAAAACAACAGAAAGAAATGGCTCAGGCTTCGCTAAACCGTTTCTGGTGGCCGGCTTTAATGATGTTTGGACCGAATGATGACAGCTCACCAAATTCTAAGATTTCTATGAATTATAGAGTGAAAAGAGAAAGTAATGATAACCTTCGTCAGAGATTTATTGACGTTACCGTTTCTCAGGCTGAATTCTTAGGATTAACGATTCCGGATAAAGATCTGAAATGGAATGAGGAAAGACAACATTACGATTTCGGAGAGCTTCCCTGGGGTGAATTCATGGAAATCTTAAAAGGAAATGGTCCTTGCAACAGAAAGAGGCTGGATACCAAAGTAAAAGCTCAGCAGGAAAACCTTTGGGTAAAAGAAGCAGCGGCAGCTTTTGCAGAAAAACAGGAAAACAAAGTATTATAATATAATGAGAGAATTTGAAGATGTGCTAATTGAAAAATTAATTAACGCATTAACGAATTTTCAAATTTTCAAATTTTTTATTTGACTATGGCAAATTTAGATATGTGGGAAGTGTTTATTCAGACTAAACCGGGATTATCTCACAAACACGTTGGAATAGTACAGGCACCAACAGCAGAAATGGCTTTGCAGAATGCAAGAGACGTTTATACAAGAAGAAAAGAAGGAACTTCTGTTTGGGTAGTTCCAAGTAAATATATTGTGACTTCGGAAGGGGTGGATAAGGAAGCCTTCTTCGATCCGGCTGACGACAAATTATACCGTCATCCGACTTTTTACGACATTCCTAATGATGTAAAGAATATGTAATTTTCTGTAAAATGTCAGCTGTAAAAAGTACATTGTACAACCGACATTTTACATTTTACAAAAAGAAAAAACAATGAACCCATTATATAATTATTTATTAAAACTGGCAGACGACAGTTTCATCATGGGGCAGAGGTTGTCTGCATGGTGTGGTGAAGGTCCTTATTTAGAGGAAGATATTGCATTGACAAATATTGCATTGGATGAACTAGGTCAGGCCAATAACTTTTATGTTTACGCTTCAAGAGTGATTGATAACGGTAAAAGTGAAGATGATCTGGCATTCTTAAGATATGAACATGAATATCTGAATGCCCACTGGACTGAGCTTCCTAATGAAGATTATGCTCAGACCATTCTTAAAGTTTACGTGTTCGCCGTATATCAAAAACTGATGTATGAGGCTCTGTCTCATTCTGCAGATGAAGAGCTTTCTGCAATTGCTCAGAAATCTTTGAAAGAAGTAAGGTATCACTATACCCACGCTGCTTCATGGATGAAAATTTTTGCTCAGGGAACCGAAGAAAGTAAAACCCGTTTAGAAAAAGCGATTGGAAATATCTGGGAATATTCAAAAGGATTATTTGCAAAAGTGGAAGGAGAGGATGATTTAGTTATTTTAAATATTGTTCCCAATGTTGATGTACTTTATGATGAATTTCTTTCCATTACACAAAAAGATTTTGCAGAATATGGTTTAGAATATCCTACGAATCCTTTCATGCAGCCAAAATCAAGAACAGGATATCATACGGAATATTTCGGATATATTCTTTGTGAGCTTCAGTATATGCAGCGCGCGTATCCGGGATGTACGTGGTAGAAAACAATGAGGTAATTCTCAAAATTAATAATGAACGATTTATTACACTTATTAAAAACAATCCCCGATCCGGAAATTCCGGTCATTGATATTGTGGAATTAGGAATTGTGAGGGAGGCCAGCATCACAGGTGAAAATACTTGTGAAGTGACCATTACACCAACTTATTCTGCTTGCCCTGCAATGTTTACCATTGAAGAGGATATTATTAAAATGATGAAGGAAAACGGCTGGGATGCAAAGGTGGTTACCAAAATGTTTCCAATATGGACAACAGACTGGATAACAGATGAAGCGAGAGAAAAACTCCGGGTTTACGGAATCACACCTCCTGAAAAAGGAGCAGATGAACATCATATCGGAAAGCCTAAAAAATGTCCGCGTTGTGGCTCCGAGCATACCAAACAGATCAGCAGATTCGGGTCTACCCTGTGTAAGGCTTCTTACCAGTGTTTAGACTGTCTGGAACCTTTTGATTATTTTAAATGTCATTAATTAATGAATCAATTTAGCAATCAATCTACCCATAAAAATGCTTTGTGCATCGTAGTTTATAAGGTATGATCAGTTTTATCAGAACTATTTTATTTGTTGCATTGTTAAACTGTTAGATTGTTACGTTATACTAGATTGTTAGATTAATTTATATTGTTAAATTAGAGCATTGTTAAATAATAAATAAAAAAACTATGTATACACAACTTGATATTGAAACGCATTTTGACGGGAAGCTTAAAATCGCCTATCTTAATCAACCTGAAACAATGAATGCCCTTACAAAACCTTCTTTATCGGATTTGAAAGATTTCATTAAAGAATGTAATGAAGATCATACTGTAAGATGTGTAGCGATCTCAGGTAGAGGAAGAGCGTTCTGCTCAGGTCAAAATTTAGATGATGCCTTTGTACAAGGTAATGAACACCATGATAACGACATCATCAGAAAAATTGTGGTAGATTACTATAATCCTTTGGTTACAGAAATTACACATTGCAAAAAACCGGTGGTAGCATTGGTAAATGGTCCTGCAGTAGGAGCCGGAGCAATGCTGGCCCTAATTTGTGACTTTGTGTTGGCTGTAGATAAATCATATTTTGCTCAGGCATTCTCCAATATCGGATTGATTCCTGATACAGGAGGAACTTATTTCTTACCGAAACTTTTAGGTAGACAATTAGCTAACTATTTAGCATTCACAGGTAAAAAACTATCTGCTGAAGAATCTAAATCGTACGGTCTTGTTGCTGAGGTTTTCAATGAAGAAGAATTTGCTCCAAAATCTATGGAAATTCTTGAAAAAATGTCAAATATGCCAACAGCAGCACTTAAACTGACTAAAAAAGCTTTTGCACAGTCTTACAATAATACTTTGAAAGAACAATTGGAGTTAGAAGGAGATTTACAGCAGGAAGCTGCAGAAACCGAAGACTTCATTGAAGGAGTAAATGCCTTTTTACAGAAAAGAAAACCTAATTATAAAGGAAAATAAATCAATTTGAAAATGGGTTAATTTGAGAATTTGAAAATGAGAAATGACAAAGAAAATATTATAGTAAATAAAACTTTTGATTTTGCATTGAACATTATTGAATTTTCAGAAAAACTGTATAAGGCTAATAAGTTTTCACTGGCGAATCAGATTTTTAAATCAGGAACTTCAATCGGAGCTAATGTAAGAGAAGCTCAAAATGCAGAAAGCAGGGCCGATTTTATTCATAAAGTAAAAATTGCAGCTAAAGAAGCAGATGAAACAGAATATTGGTTATCATTGTGTTTGCAATCAGAATTTTTGTGCTCACCTGATGAGAAGTTATTTAAAGATTTAAGAGAAATCATATTAATTCTGTCTAAAATTATTTCTACGTCAAAATTTAAATAATTTTCAAATTAACTCATTTTCAAATTTTCAAATTAAAACTATGAATATTGGAATTATTGGGGCGGGAACCATGGGCGTAGGAATAGCTCAGGTAGCTGCCACAGCAGGATGCAAAGTTGTTTTATTCGACGCTAATGCCCCACAAATAGATAAAGCTCTTTCAGGCTTAGAAAAGACACTTCAAAAACTGGTTGAAAAAGGTAAAATTTCTCAGGAAAAAGCCTCTGAAATCAGAAACAACATCGTAAAAGGTGAAGTGCTTCAGGATTTAAAAGATTCAAACCTGGTTATTGAAGCAATTATTGAAAACAAAGAGATTAAAACCAAGGTTTTTACAGAGCTTGAAAACTATGTTTCAGAAGACTGTATCATCGGTTCCAATACTTCATCCATTTCCATCACTTCCCTTGGAGCAGAGCTCAAGAAACCGGAGCGTTTCATCGGAATTCACTTTTTCAATCCGGCTCCCTTGATGCCTTTAGTGGAAGTTATCCCTTCTCTATTAACAGAACAAACATTAGCGGAAAAAATATATACCCTCATGAAAGATTGGGGCAAAACACCTGTTATTGCTAAAGATATTCCGGGGTTTATTGTGAACAGAATTGCCCGTCCCTATTATGGGGAAGGGTTAAGAATCGTTGAAGAAAATATAGCCACACCGGAACAGGTAGATGAGGCAATGAAAACATTGGGTAACTTCAAAATGGGACCTTTTGAACTCATGGATCTTATAGGTGTTGATGTTAATTTTTCAGTAACGACAACGGTTTACAAAGATTATTTCTATGATCCGAAATATAAGCCTTCTTTACTTCAGCAAAGAATGTCTGAAGCCAAACTCCATGGCCGAAAAACCGGAAAAGGGTTCTATGATTATACTGAGGGGGCGCAAAAACCGGTTGCGCAAAAAGATGAGGCATTGTATGAGCAGATCTTCTTAAGAATTATTTCAATGCTGATCAATGAGGCTGTTGAAGCAAAAAGATTAGGTGTTGCCAATGATGATGATCTTGAATTAGCTATGCAGAAAGGAGTTAATTATCCGAAAGGACTGTTAAGCTGGGGGAAAGAAATTGGATATGCAAAAGTTTCAGAAATCCTACAGAACCTTTACGAAGAATACCAGGAAGAAAGGTACAGACAGAGTCCTTTGCTTCGTAAAATATAAAGAAATACGGCAAAGTATCGGTTGTATCTAAAGGGACAACCGATACTTTGTTCAATTATGATAGTAATGAATTAATGAATATAGATGAATTCAGAGCCGAATTGGAAGTGAGGCTTTCAATCGAGAAAGACTATTTGATCCAGGAAGCTTCTTCTATTGAAGATCAGGAAAGGCTGGAATTATTGGGGAAGTTTAATGAGAAATATAAAGAACTGATCAAAAGATTGGCCAATGAAAACGGAATTGATTTAAATGCTTCTTATCAAAATGAAAATTCATCAGATCCATCAAATCTCTCATATGAACAAATAATTCTTGGTAGAACGATGAGTGTTTACGATAAATTATCTGACGAATTATATGAAGAAATAACAAATGTACAGTAAAATGAATCCAAGACAGATAGCAGATTATATGTTCAATCAGGATTATTTTTCCCAGTGGATGAATATCAAGATGATTGAGGTAAAAGAAAATTATTGTTTAATAGAAATGCCTATTAAGAAAGATATGATCAATGGGCTTAAAACAGTTCATGGTGGGGTTACATTTGCTTTTGCCGATTCAGCGCTGGCATTTTCGTCCAATAATACGGGGGATGCTGCTGTAGCTTTGAATTGTATCATCAATTTTACCAAAGCTGGAAAAGAAGGCGACATTTTCAGAGCCGAAAGTATCTTGGTAAACGATACCAGAAAAACAGCTGTTTATGATATTAAGATTACCAATCAAAATCAGGAGCTGATAGCAAAATTTGTAGGAACAGTTTACAAAATCGGGAAAAAAGTAACCGACTTATAAAAAACTAAAACCAGGCACCAGATTAAACAGAATGAGAAAAATAGTTGCACTGCTTTTCGGGATTTCAACTCTTCTGATCAACGCTCAGCAGAAATTGAACGAAGCTTTGAAAAAAGAACTTGATGATATCATGAAGGTGGATCAGGGATACAGAATGCTTTTTGACTCTGAAATAACCCAGGATAAGAAAAAACAGATTCTGAGAGATCTGAATATCGACAGTGACGAGTTTGAAAAGAAAAGATGGGAGTTGGTAGCTGAGCATGATACTCTGAACATAAAGAGAATAGAAAATATTATTTCTCAATATGGTTATCCAGGAAAAACACTGGTGGGTGAGCCTACCAATCATGCTGCCTGGTATGTGATTCAGCATTCAACCAAGATTGCAAAATATTTTCCGCTCATCAAAGAAGCAGGGGAAAAGAAGGAAATTCCTTTTACATGGGTTGCTATGATGGAAGACCGATACCTGATGAATGAAAACAAAGAACAGATCTACGGAACACAGGGAAAAGGAGAAATGACAAAAGATACAGACGGAACCCCAATCTTCGTGAACTTTGTATGGCCGGTCAAAGATCTTAAGAATGTTAATAAAAGAAGAAAAAAAGCAGGGTTTGATACCACCTTTGAAGAAAGCATCAAAAGAATGTATGGAAAGGACTTTAAATATGAGCCCTATACTTTAGAAAAAGTTTTAGAACTAAGAAATAAAAACAAATAAATCTGGTATTGTTAGCCTGTTACATTACTGGATTATTACATTAAAATAATTATGAACAACGTATACATCATAGACTATGTCAGAACTCCCATCTCAAAACTGCAGGGAGGATTATCAGAAGTAAGAGCCGATGACCTGGCTGCTATTGTTATTAAAGAAGTCGTAGCAAGAAACCCTGAAATTCCTGTGGAGGAAATTGAAGACGTTATTTTCGGATGCGCCAATCAGGCGGGAGAAGATAACAGAAATGTGGCAAGAATGGGACTTTTACTAGCAGGTCTTCCTTACAAAATTGGAGGGGAAACCGTTAACAGGCTATGTGCTTCAGGGATGTCTGCTGTAGCAAATGCATTCCGTTCCATTGCAGCAGGAGAGGGTGAAATCTATATTGCAGGAGGAGTAGAACATATGACACGTTCTCCTTATGTGATGTCAAAGCCAAGTGCGGCTTTCGGAAGAGATAGCCAGATGTTTGATACTACTTTCGGATGGCGTTTCATCAATCCTAAAATGAAAGAATTATACGGGGTTGACGGAATGGGAGAAACTGCAGAAAATTTAGCAGATATGCATCAGATCAGCAGAGAAGATCAGGATAAATTTGCTCTTTGGTCTCAGCAGAAAGCTACGAAAGCTCAGGAAAACGGTAGACTGGCAGAAGAAATTGTAAAAGTTGAAATTCCTCAGAGAAAAGGAGATCCAATCGTTTTTGAAAAAGATGAATTCATTAAGCCTACATCATCCATGGAAGGGTTGGCAAAACTTCGTCCGGCTTTCAGGAAAGAAGGAACAGTAACGGCAGGAAACGCTTCAGGAATGAATGACGGGGCTGCTGCACTTATTTTGGCAAGCGAAGAAGCTGTTAAAAAATATGGATTAAAACCAAAAGCAAAAATATTGGGATCTTCTGTAGCAGGTGTTGAACCAAGAATTATGGGAATAGGACCGGTAGAAGCTACTCAGAAACTATTGAAAAGACTGAATCTTTCTTTGGAGGATATAGATATCATTGAGCTGAATGAAGCATTTGCTGCACAGGCCCTGGCGGTGACAAGAAGTTTAGGATTACAAGATGATGATGCAAGGATAAACCCTAATGGTGGAGCAATCGCTATTGGACATCCACTGGGAGTTTCCGGAGCAAGAATTATTGGTTCTGCAGCGATGGAACTTCACAAACAAGATAAAAAATATGCATTGTGTACCCTTTGTATCGGTGTTGGACAAGGCTATGCAATGATCATTGAAAAAGTATAATCAATTTGAAAATAGGATAATCTGAGAATGTGAAAATGTTTATTGGAAAATACTCCGGAAAGAGTAGCTGATTTGTAGGACTTTAGATAGTATAGTCAAAAGACAGACATCGAAAAACAGAAACATTATTTAATTCATTTTCAAATTATCCCATTTTCAAATTTTCAAATTAATAAATATGAACATCTACTCATACCATGGTATCCGTCCCATTATAAAAGCTTCTGCTTATATCCATCCACAGGCGGTGATTATTGGGAACGTGGAAATCGGTGAAGAAGTATATATCGGTCCTAATGCGGTCATTCGAGGTGACTGGGGAAAAATTATCATTAAAGATGGGGCTAATGTACAGGAAAACTGTACCCTTCATGTTTTCCCAAATATAGAAACCATCTTAGAAGAATCTGCACATATCGGCCATGGTGCTATTGTTCATTCCGGACATATCGGAAAGAATTGTTTAATAGGGATGAATTCTGTGATCATGGATAAAGCTTATATCGGTGACGAAAGTATTGTTGGTGCTTTAGCTTTTGTGCCTGCCAATTTCAGATGTGAACCCAGAAAACTGATTGTCGGAAGCCCCGCAAAGATCATCCGTGATGTTTCTGATGAAATGATCCACTGGAAAACAGAAGGAACAAAACTGTATCAGGAACTGGCAAGGGAGGGGAAAGAAGCCATTTTACCTTGTGAACCTTTTACAGAATATGTACAGCAAATCCCTACAAAAATTGTTGATTACAGCATTTGGGATGATGTAAAATAATAACTATTCGAAATTAAATATGATTAAAAAAGCTTTTATTATCTGCAGTATCCTGCTTGCTGCCAACTTTACGGTATCAGCACAGACTGCAACAGTAAAACCGCTTACTGTGGGAGAGGTAAGGACCATTAAGTCTAAAACTCTAAATGAAGAAAGAACTTTAAATATCTACCTGCCTCAAGGTTTTGATAAAACTAAATCCTACCCGGTGATCTATCTGCTGGATGGAAGTATGAATGAAGACTTTATTCACGTTTCAGGATTAGTACAGTTCTTTAATCAAATGTATTCCATGCCGGAAACAATTGTAATAGGAATTGCTAATATTGACAGAAAAAGAGATTTTACCTTTCATACGGATTTAAAGGATTTACAGAAAGATTATCCTACAACAGGACATTCTGATAAGTTTATTGCTTTCCTTGAAAAAGAACTAAAGCCTTATGTTGAAAGTCAGTTTAAAACTACGGACAAATATTTGTTTGGTCAATCTTTGGGAGGGCTTCTGGCAACAGAAATACTTCTGAAAAAGCCGGAAATGTTCAACAATTATTTTATTATCAGTCCAAGTTTATGGTGGGATGATGAAAGCCTTTTAAAACAGGCTCCACAACTACTTTCAAAATCTCCGGATACTAAAAAGTTCGTTTATGTTTCTGTAGGAAAAGGAGAGCATCCGGTGATGATAAAAGATGCTGAAGCTTTCTATGATGTTTTGAAAAAAGCAGGAAAGAAAAACTGGACATTGGAATATAAAATGATGGAAACAGATAATCACGCAACTATTCTTCACCGAAGTTTATATGAAGGATTAGTGAAAATGTTTCCGTACCAGGAACCGAAGTAATGCATTCATAAAATCCAGTATGTCATGGGCTTGTAAACCAAATAAAGAAATATTGGATTCTCAAACCTATAAGGTTTCAAGAGGTTTCAACAGAAGTAAAAAATAAAGGTAAAATAAATATGGAAAAACTAAAAAACTATATCTACGGAGAATGGGTAGAAGGATCCGGAAACGGAGTCCCTTTATACAATGCCGTTACAGGAGAGCAGGTGGCTGTTTCAGATACAGAAGGGCTTAATTTTGAGCAGGCTCTTGATTATGGAAGAACAGTAGGATACAAAAACCTTTCTTCTATGACTTTCTATGATCGTGGGGAAATGCTGAAAAAAGTGGCACTGTATCTATTGGAGAGAAAGAAAAAATACTACGACTTATCATATAAAACAGGAGCTACACATGTTGATTCATGGGTAGATATTGAAGGAGGTTTCGGTACTTTCTTTACCTATTCGGGATTGGCCAAAAGAATGCTTCCCAATACTCCATTTTGGGTAGACGGAGATACACAGAAAATTTCTGCAAACGGAACTTTCCTGGGAACTCATATTCTGACTCCAAGTGAAGGGGTTTCCGTACAGATCAATGCTTATAACTTTCCTGTTTGGGGAATGCTGGAGAAATTATCAACGTCATTATTGGCAGGTGTTCCTTCCATTGTAAAACCTTCTCCTTTTGGTTCTTATTTGACAAACGCTGTTTTTCAGGATATGATTGAAAGCGGAGTACTGCCTGAAGGAGCCATTCAGCTGGTATGTGGGGAACCGGGAAATATCCTGGACTATATTAAAGATGGCGATTCTGTATTGTTTACAGGCTCAGCTCATACAGGCCGAAAATTAAAATCCCTCCCTTCAATTGCCGGAAATGCAGTGCGTTTCAATATGGAGGCGGATTCTCTGAACTGTTCAATCCTTGGATTGGAAGCAAAACCAGGAACTCCTGAATTTGATTTATTTATCAAAGAAGTCCGTAATGAAATGACAACGAAAGCAGGACAGAAATGTACGGCGATCAGAAGAATTATTGTTCCTGAGCATTTGATGGGTGACGTTCAGAGTGCTTTGTCTAAAGCTTTGGATCAGACAAAAATAGGAAATCCTTTAAGCAGGGAAACCAAAATGGGTTCTTTGGTAGGAAGACAGCAATACGAAGAAGTCGTAAGAAAAGTAAATATTTTAAAAACAGAAACGGAGCTTGTGTATGACGGAAAGCATGAACTGGTAGATGCAGATTATGAAAAAGGTGCATTTATGAGTCCTAAACTATTCCTGAATGATAAGCCTTTCGAAAAAAATATCTCTCATGATGTAGAAGCTTTCGGGCCGGTATCTACGTTAATGCCATACAAAGATGCTGAAGAAGCAGCTGCACTGGCAAAGAGAGGAAAAGGAAGTTTAGTGGGATCCATTATTTCTCATGATGAGAACTTTATTGCGGAAACGTCATGGAAAATGGCTTCTCAGCATGGAAGAATCTTTGTCCTGAACAGGGATAATGCCAAAGAAAGCACAGGACACGGTTCACCACTTCCTACATTGATGCACGGAGGACCTGGTAGAGCAGGTGGAGGTGAGGAAATGGGAGGTCTGAGCGGTCTTCATTTCTTCTTACAGAAAACAGCAATTCAGGGATCTCCGGATGTATTGAAAGCAATTACCAAGATTTATCAACAAGGTGCAGAGAAGAAATTCTCGGACAAACATCCTTTCCAGAAATATTTTGAGGAAGTTGAGGTTGGTGATTCTTTAGAAACAGCAGGAAGAACTGTTACGGATGCAGATATCGTTAACTTCTCTAACGTTTCATGGGATCATTTCTATGCTCATACGGATGCAACGAGCTTAACGGGAACTATTTTTGATAAAACTGTTGCTCATGGATATTTTATCCTTTCAGCAGCTGCGGGATTGTTTGTATCCGGTAAAAAAGGTCCTGTGATTGCCAACTATGGATTAGAAGAATGCAGCTTCTTTAAACCTGTATATGCCGGTGATACCATTACCGTATATTTAACAGCAAAAGAAAAAATCAACAGAGGAGTAAAAGGCAGAAACATTCCTTCAGGTGTTGTTAAATGGCTGGTTGAGGTCGTAAACCAAAGAGATGAGATCGTATGTGTTGCTACAATTTTGACATTAGTAGCGAAACAATCTCCTTTCATCGACCTGAATGTGAAAAATGTTCAGAAAATATTAAATGGCTTAACCGAAACTACTCCATCCCAATGGGGGAAAATGTCTCCACAACAGATGATTGAACATCTCGAACAAGGAGTCTTAGTAAGCCTTGGAGAACCGGAAGCTGAAAAATGCTATACTCCGGAAGAGAATATTGAGAAATATCAGGACTCTCTTTACAATCACAGAGCAATGCCAAAAGAATTTATTGCTCCATTTTTACCACAGGATGGATCACTTCCTGCACCAATACACAAGAATCTGGATGCAGCAAAACAGTCATTCATTGATAACCTGAAGCGATTTGTAATTTATTATAAAGAAAATCCACAGGCAGAGCACATGAACTTTGTATTCGGAAAACTGAACAAGGAAATGTGGGAACTGATGCATAAGAAGCATTTTACCCATCATTTTGAACAGTTTGGATTAATTTAATTCAAAATATAAATTTATAGTCCCTTTAGGTTTTTACTTAAAGGGATTTTTTTAACCGTGTCAAGGTTCAAAACCTTGACACGGTTAAATTTAAAAGTTTTTTTTATCTTTCTAAGAGTAAATTAAAAACACAAAGATGGCAGATATCAGAACTACTTCAATTGAAGCAGACTGTTTTTACCATATTTATAATCGTGGTATTAACGGAGAACATATTTTTAAATCAGATCGAAATTATTCATTCTTTTTAAATAAAGTAGTTGAATTTCTTATTCCCGTCTGTGATGTATATGCATATTGCCTTATGCCTAATCATTTCCATCTTTTAGTTAAGATTAAATCTGATCTTGAATTGAGTAGCCTTGTCAAGGTTTTGAACCTTGACAAGGCTACTCAAACAGGACTTCATTCTCCTCAGAATATTTTCTCAAAACAATTTGCCCGACTTTTCAATTCTTACTCCCAATCTTTTAATAAGGAATACAAAAGACATGGTGCTCTTATTGAATCTCCATTTAAAAGAAAATTGATTACTTCGGATAAATATTTAATTAATATGATAATTTATATTCATCAAAATCCGCAAAATCACTCTATCGCGCATCAGTTTTCAAAATATAATTTTTCCTCTTATCAATCCATTTTGAGTAAGTCACGCACTCTTTTAAAAAGGGATGAGGTTATTGAATTATTTGGTGGTGTAGAAAATTTTAAACTGTCTCATCTAAGGACAATTAACCTTAAAGAAGAGTTTTAGTTTTTTATCCGTGTCAAAGTTTTAAATCTTTACACGGATAATACCTTACCTTTATATTACAATATCATTTATTGAAACAATATGGAATTACAATTTTTCAAAGACTTTGACTTTACAGGTTTCTGGGATCAGAGTACTTATTCACAAAGAGATTATATCGAAGATTTTCCAAAAGACGAAATGATTGCTTCAGTAGAAGAAGAACTTGGTTATAAACTTCCTGCTTCTTATATCGAATTGATGAAAATTCAGAATGGAGGCATGGTAGACAGATGTTGCTTTCCCACTACAGAGCCTAATTCCTGGGCTGATGATCATATCGCCCTTACCGGAATTATGGGAATTGGAAGAGAAAAGACCTATTCTGTATGTGGAGAATTGGGAAGTAGGTTTATGATGGAAGAATGGGGTTACCCTAATGATGGAGTTTATATCGGAGACTGCCCTTCGGCAGGACATGATATGATTCTTCTCGATTATACAAAGTGTGGAAAAACGGGGGAACCGGAAGTTGTACACGTTGATCAGGAAGATGATTACAGAAAAACATTTCTTGCTAAAGACTTTGAGACCTTTATTAAAGGGCTGAAAGATGAAGATGATTTTGACAATTGATGAAATAAAGGAGTACTTTTAAATCCTAATATAAACTATAAATATAAAATTATGAATGAGGCCTGGATGCAAAAATGGGAAGAGGTAAAAGACAGACTTATTTCTCCTGTAGATATTGAAACCTATTTCACTGCTGATGAAATTATGGATCAGAAAATGGAAGTGATGGAAATAGGAAATGTTTCCCTGCCTTCCGGAAAAGTAATTGTAAGAGATCCTTTAGTCTATTTAAATGCAAAGGAGAAACCCTATTTTGTTGAAGTGCCCAAAGGTACTTTTCCTGTTAAGATTGCTGTTGCAAAACTAGAAGATTGGGGAGATCGTTATGCTGCTGTAAAAGTAGAATTTACAAAAGAAGAGGCTGTTGTATACAGAGAGGCATTAATAGGAGAAGAGGAACTTGGAGATTCTGAGGAAGAAGATTATTTTGGCTTTGTAGTAGACGCGGGGTTGGCATGTATTACGGATTCACAGGTCGTACCTTACGTGGATAAGTTTATTTCAGAACTTGACGTGGAGAATATTTATGATGATTATTTTGCAGAGCTTTTTGCCAAAAATTACAAGGAAAACCCAACAAATCAGAGAGATTTAGGAGATTGGATCAATTGGAAAGTGCCCAATACAGAATATCAGATTCCAATATTTGCAAGTGGTTTAGGAGATGGGGTATATCCTGTTTACTTTGGGTATGATGCTAAAGAAGAGATCTGCAGTCTTTATATTCACTTTATAGATATCGAAATGGAATTATCCGAAGTAGAAGAGGATGAGGACGATGATGATGAAATTTCAGAGCAGCCAGATAATTTCGTGTTTTTAAAATAATTTTCCAATGAATAAAACTTTTGCAGAGCAGGTTATTACATTCAATGAACACCTTACTTATTCCGGAGAACTTCCGGAAGGGTTTGTAGTTTTGAATCCGTATCTTGATAATCCTGAAACTATGGAGGTCATGCAAAAGTTTTACCACAAATATTATAATGACTCCCATAAAAGAAAGTTTATCATAGGGATTAATCCCAGTCGTTACGGAGCAGGAGTGACAGGAGTTCCATTTACAGATACCAAACGTCTGGAGGCTGTATGCGGAATAAAAATGGAATCGGCCCGTACTCATGAAGTATCTTCAGTTTTTATATATGATATGATTGAAGACTACGGCGGAGCAGATATATTCTATAAAGAGATGTATATCAATTCCCCATTTCCGCTGGCTATCGTAAGGAAGGCCAAAAAAGGATGGGTTAATGCCAATTATTATGATGATAAAAAACTGTTTGAAGCAGTAAAAGACTTTATGATAGACTCACTGAAGAAGCATATGAGTCTGAATCTTGATCCCTCAGAGGTTTTTATCTTAGGAAAAAAGAATGCCGATTTTATTTCAACATTAAATAAAGAAGCAAAGCTGTTTGATAGAATGACTGTCCTGGAACATCCCAGGTATATCCAACAGTATAAATCAAAAGAGAAACAACTGTATATTGACAAATACGTCCTGGCTTTGAAAAAGTAAAAATTGCAGTCATTAAATTTTCTGTTATTCTATTGACTGGTTTTATTAAATTGTACCTATGAATGTTTTTCCTAAAGACACAACCTTCAAATATAAGTGGCGGACCTACCAGAAAAAATTTCTGGACAATCTGGATGAATATCTGATAAATAATCATTTACATGTTTCGGCACCTCCTGGTTCTGGAAAAACAGTCCTTGGATTGGAGGTTATGGTAAGACTGGGAAAGCCAACTTTAATTGTAGCACCTACTTTAGCAATTAAGAATCAGTGGATTCACAGGTTTAGCGAACTTTTCCTTGATACAGATACTATTCCGGAATGGATATCTTCAGATATTAAAAATCCAAGAATTATTACAGTTACTACCTACCAGGGACTTCATTCCGTTTCTGAAACCCATGAAGATGATAATTCATCCGGAAAATCTTCAATTATTTCTGCCTCAGAAATGATAAAAAGATTGAAGAAACAAAAAGTAGGTACCCTTATCCTTGATGAAGCACACCATCTGAAAAATGCTTGGTGGAGAAGCTTAATGGAACTTAAAAGCAGTATAAATCCTACCATAGTATCGCTTACTGCTACACCTCCTTTTGATGTTTCAGGATTTGAATGGCAAAAATATATCCAGTTGAACGGACCCATTGATGCAGAAATATCAGTGCCTGAACTCATGATTGAAGGTGATCTTTGCCCGCATCAGGATTTAGTGTATTTTACATTGCCTTCACAGGAGGAACAGAAAAAAATTGAATATTATCATACACAAGCATTACGCTTTTTTGAAGAAATTAAGAATGATGATATTCTCTTGGATGTAATTGAAAAACATCCGGTTTATAAAAATCCTACAGAACACTTAGATTGGATCTATGAGAATATGTCATCCTATACTTCCGGATTGATATATCTTAATTTTAGAAGCAGAGAAATCCCGGATATTCATTTTGATATCATTGGTGATCAGCAAAAATATATTCCGGAATTTGATTTTCTCTGGATGGAAGAACTTCTTGATTTCTATCTTTTAGTTGATGAGGTGAATTTTATAGATCATGAAAAGCACCGTACAGATTTAGGAAATAAATTAAAAAGAGAAGGCTTTCTTGAACAGAGAATAGTGAGCTTCTTTAATAATAAAAATTTAAATCAGGTTCTTAATTCAAGTATCGGCAAGCTTCAGGGAATAAAAGAAATTGCGGATTTTGAATTTTCTGTTCTAAATGAAGAACTCAGGATGGTTATCCTTACCGATTTTATTAAAAAAGAATACCTGAACAATAATGAATTACAGAATAAGCTTGTTCTTGACAAAATAGGTGCTGTGCCAATTTTTGAAAAATTAAGAAGAGAAAATTTTCAAAACAAAAAAATCGGGGTTCTTACAGGAAGTCTGGTCATCATTCCTGCAAGTGCAAAAGACCTGTTTACTGAGTTTTGCACAAAAAAGAATTTGTCAGGGATCTCCCTTTCTTTACTTACTTATGATCCGAATTATATAATGATCAATTTATCAGAACAGATAAAACATGATATTGTACATATTATTACTGAAATTTTTCAATATGGTGGAATTCATATTTTAATAGGAACAAAATCTTTGTTAGGCGAAGGCTGGGACGCTCCCAAAATGAATTCTTTGATTCTTGCGAGTTTTGTAAGTTCATTTGTTCTATCAAACCAAATGAGAGGTAGAGTAATAAGGACAGATAAAGATAACAAGAGCAAAACCGGAAATATTTGGCATTTGGTATGTTTTGATTCTAACGATGTAAATGGTGGACAAGATCTGAATATTATGAAAAGGAGGTTCAAAACCTTCGTAGGAATCTCTAATATGGCTAACCCCACCATTGAAAATAATTTTGAACGGTTGAACGTTAAGACAATAGAGAATAAAGAAGAGGTTTCAAAAATCAATCAAATATTTTTTTCGCTGGCTAAAGGTAGAGAGAGTCTTACCAAACGCTGGAAGGCAGCTTTGGATAAAGGAAATGTTTTAGTTGAGGAAATTCAGGTTCCCATAGAGAATATGGACGCTATGAAATCAATGAAGATGGAATATCTGGGGAAGATGACAAGCAATCTGGCAAAGATGATTGCCTCTTCGGTGCTATTATTCTGGCAGGATATTTTATTTGGAATGCTTAGGAATATACAATCTATCAATTCTGTAAAAAGCTTTTCTTTATTTGTTGTTCTGTTTGGTGCTGTAGGTTTTCTGGTATATGGAGGTAAACTCTATCGATCTGCTAAACAATACTGGAGATGTAAAGATGTGGCAAAACAGATTGGATCACTTGCTGAGATCGTTTTACATGGCTTGGTCCGGGAGAAAGTAATTCGAACCTCTCTTGAGGAGATGAGGATTGTAAGTTCATCTGATAAGGCTAAAAATGCATTTTGTTATTTAGAGGGGGGAAGTCAATATGAAAATTCACAATTTATTTTAACATTGCAGGAACTGATTTCTCCCATAGACAACCCCAGATATTTACTGAAACAACAGAGAATTTTTTTCTTTTTGAAGAAAGATCAGTATTATCCTATACCGGAAATATTTGCGAAAAATAAAAGGAATGCTGAACTCTTTAAAAATGACTGGAACAAAATGATAGGAGCATCCGATTTGATTTTTACAAGAACCATAGATGGACGCAAGATTTTATTAAAATTGAGATTCCAGTCATTATTAAAGAGAAATGGGAGAATAGAACATCTTCATAAGTGGACAAGATAAAAATCCCTTAATCAATTGATCAAGGGATTGTCATTCATGTATTAGAATCTTTATCGGGGGATGACTGTGTCTGAGCTATTAATTTTTAATAATTTTAGAACTTTCCGTGGATGTTTTGAGTATATAAGTTCCTTTTGGAAGCTCTGAAATATCGATGTTATTAATTCCTTTTGTGATAGGGAGTGTTTTTACCAGTTTCCCGTCCATACCATAAACCTGAGCATCTGTGGCTTTCTCTGTTTTAATGGAAAGAGGACCACTTGTAGGATTAGGGTAAATACTGATTTCTTTTTTAGAGGACTTGACCTCGCTGGCAGCAAGTACAATACCACTATCTTTTACCCAGGTGAAAGCATCGAGGGCTATATATTGGTAAGATCCTCCTAAAGTCAGCTGAATCTCATCAACAATAATATTGCTGTAATTCTGCCCGTTGAGGTTCGTAAGGTCAATCAACGTATATCCGTTTGTTGGGGAAATAGAAGTTGTGAAACCTGAACTTTTAGTCTGAGTAAATTTTGTTACACCACTTAATTTCCCTGTAACAGTTAATGTTCCTGCAACGGTCAGGTCTAAATTTGCAGCAGAAACATATACCCAAAATTTGTTTGCTTTAAATAAATTGGATGTTGTTTTTATGCTGAATGATGCAGCTTCCGACTGATTTCCTGTTCCTGAATTGTCAATATATCGATTGTCATTGGCCGTACCATTCCATCCTGTTTGCGGATAATTGGCCTGAATATCAAAAATCATAGTGTGGGAAATGATATTGAAAATCACACCGTTATCGGTAAAGCTGGAGCTTCCATGTGATTCTGTTTCAAACTGTTCTGTACTCGTCTGTCCAAATGAAGTAATCGCTATGAAAAGACTGCAGATCGCAAAAAGTATAGTCCTTTTCATGATGTAATTTTTTAAGTTTGTTTATAATGTCAAAGTATTAATCTCTTGGAGGGTAAATTCCTGCAACGCAGATAATGTAGTTTAAAGCCGAAAAAGGCGGCATATTGTTTACAGGAAGGTTCTGTCCTATATAAGAGATCGATTGTGTATTGATCACTGTGTCCGGAGCTGCATTTATATAGCTGGGAACCGCTGTAAAGTCTCTTCCGCTTTGTGTACCAGTGACAGCAAATGAAGATGCTGAACTAGGTACAGAAGTAGTAGCGTTTGATTTGGATACCTTGAGCTGAAGGCCTCCAAAGCTTGGTAAATTGGATTGGAGAAGTGTATTTTGATCCGTTCCTGCCACCATACCTATCGGATATGATTTTCCGGTTTGTGTTCCTGCTCCCAAAGCCATACGCCCAATGAGGTTAGGCAATGCAAAAGTGCTAATCCCATCACCGCCGTATATTGTTCCCAATAAAGAAAACAGAGCTGAATTCTGAGCGATACTCAGGAGTCTGCCATCACAAAGCATCCAGCCTCTAGGCACAAAACTTCCTGCAAATAGTTTTACAATTCCCATGTATTCTTCCATAATAATAGTTTTTCAGTTTTAAATTTTCCTACTCTCTTCCCGGCTTTTCGGATTCGGCCTTTGATTGTTTATTTTCTTAAGCCAAAGGAACAACTAATGATAAGGCAAGACTAGAGTATAAAATACCAAATTTCACAGTCCGTATTTATACGTAATTTGGGTTGGTTGCTATAGAGAAACTTTATAATTTAAAATGAGGATTTAATGCAGAATTTCTATCATTTAATTTTCTTTAAAAGCCTTCTATTTAGTATTTTTGTAAGAATCCAATAAAAGTAAAAATGAACGAATTCGTAGCATCAGAAATTAAAAACAATATTGCCGAAATTACATTCGGAACTCCAAAAAGTAACGCACTTCCCGGTGCTATTTTAGAAAAGCTGGCTCAAACTATTTTAGAGGAAGCCGCAAAAGATGAGGTTAAGGCTATTTTAGTAAAGAGTGAAGGAGAAAAAGCATTTTGTGCGGGGGCAAGCTTTGATGAATTATTGGCTATTGAAGAACTGGAAGCTTCTACGCAATTTTTTGGTGGGTTTGCTAAGGTTTTAAATGCAATGAGAAACTGCGGTAAAATTGTTGTGGTAAGAGTTCAGGGAAAAACAACAGGCGGTGGAGTAGGAATTGCATGCGGAGCAGATTATTGTTTTGCCACAAAAGATTCTGCATTGGCTCTCACCGAAATTAATTTAGGAATAGGACCTTTTGTGATAGGCCCCTATGTAGAAAGAAAAATAGGGAAGTCACAGTTCTCTGCTATGGCAATTGATGCAGATTTCAGGTCTGCTGACTGGGCAGAACAGCATAATGTTTACCATTCTGTTTCCAATACTATTCAGGAAATGGACGAAAAACTGGAGCAATTTTTACAGACATTAGCTTCAAGAAGCAGCGATGCCTTAGCTTTAATCAAAAAGGTTTCCTGGGAAGGAACAGATCATTTTAATGAATTGATGCCAGCAAGAATCCATATGAGTGCAAGCCTTATTTTGGAAGATTCTGCAAAGAAAAATATTGAAACCATTAAAGAAAGATTAAGAGCAAAATAAATAAACAAAACAAAAAGCCATTGATTAATTCAGTGGCTTTTTTGTACTCGTGAATTGTTTCCCGGATCTTATGTATCCAGCTTGTGAATCGAAAGAATCACTTTACTGTATTTTAAATAGGTTACCACTACTTTTGTCCCAGCCTCATACCGGTGGTAATCTTCTCTTTCGGCCGGGAGCCTTATTTTCTCATGCTTGTTACGCCCGGCAAAAGTCATAATGTATTCATCATTTTCAGTTTTATGGTGGGATGTAACAATACTGGTCAGCTGATTTTTCCCATTTTCAATATCTTTTTTCCAGTTTCGAAGAAAATACTGATAGATCAGCCAGATGAGAGCATACAAGAAAGCGTATAATGCTACTACAACGCCGATAAATAAAATATAATGGTAGTACTTGAAATTCTTAAAATCATTCTGTAGAAAGTAGCAGGCAATAAGCACAAGCATAATGAGAGCTACTAATAGGGAAGCTGGGACATTTTTGAAAAAATCTTTTTTTTGACTTGCTATATTGCTGATCTCGTCCTCATGTAATGGAATGTTCTCCTGTAAATGAATCTGTGAATAATCAACTACTACTTTTTCCATAAGGATTCAATATTATTAAGTTTATCTCAGCTTTTTTAAAGATAAGGTATTAAATGACCTGATTAGAAAAAGGTATTAATTTTTAAAAATTATTTTGCACATTCAAAATAAATTATAACTTTGTAATTCAAAGTTCTTTTTATGGAGACAAAAAACTATCACGAAGACTTATCTCATATCCGTTCCATGATGGAGCGGTCTTCCAGATTCATTTCACTAAGCGGGCTTTCTGGTGTTGTAGCAGGGCTTGCTGCTCTTATTGGTGCAGCGTATGTTTACTTTGTTTTTAAAAGAGAAGGGATTGATTACTTTGAGGGAGAGAGAAACTTTTTTGCTCCGGCACTGGTGAAAGAACTGACCATTATTGGAACAGTTATTTTATTGGTAGCGGTTTTTAGTGGCTATATTTTTACAGCTCATAAAAGCAAAAAGAAAGGGCTGAAGATCTGGGATGCTACGACCAAAAGGCTTTTAATTACTTTTGCAGTACCATTATTGGCTGGCGGAGTTTTCTGTTTAGCACTGCTTTTTCACCATCTTTTTGTTTGGATTGCTCCTACTACGCTTATCTTTTATGGTTTGGCATTGGTAAGTGCAGAAAGATATACTTTGACAGATGTGAAATACCTGGGATACTGTGAAATCATTTTAGGTTTGTTTTCATTATTTTTTCTAGGCTGGGGATTAGTCTTCTGGTCTGTGGGCTTTGGTATTCTACATATTGTTTATGGCCTTATTATGCACAAAAAATATAAATAAAAACTAAATTTGCAGCTCGTCGGATGTGAGTTCTGCCATCTGCAACCTATTACCGTATTATGATAAAAATAAATCAACTCAATAAAGAATTTGAAAGTCGTGTAAGATTGGGCATTATGTCTGTTCTTATGGTTAATGACTGGGTTGATTTTTCTGAAATGAAAGGTTTACTGGAGATTACAGACGGTAATCTGGCCAGTCATAGTAGTGCTTTGGAAAAAAGCGGTTACATTGAAGTGAAAAAAGAATTTGTAGGAAAAAAACCGAAAACATCTTACCGTGTTACACAGAATGGCAGACAGGCTTTTACCGAACATCTGGACGCACTGGAAAAATTATTGGGACGTTGATCCTATATTTTTTTGAAATTTCACTTTGCAATTCAAAGTTCTTTGTGTGAAATTTTAACTCAAAATAAATAATGGAAGATCAAAACATTTTAAACCTTGGAAAAATAGTATTCGGAATGTCTTTTCTGGCAGGTAATATCTGTCTGTTCGGATATGTGATTACGAAGAATTTCTGGTTTGCCGATTCAGGATTCTTGTTGCTGGTTTATGGAACCCTTATTAACCTCATTATCGTATTGGGATTATTGATCTATGGAGGTATCAGGAAAGCTAAACGTAAAACGTGCTTCCAATCTGCCGGCATCCTTCTGATCAATATCCCGTTTGCCATTATCTATACTATGATAGGAATTACCCATTTAAAATAAATAAACAAACAATATATTATGAAAAAAATACGTGTCCAATTTCTGCTTTTTGTATATAATAAAACCCAAAAGCTGTACAGGAAATATTTTAAAAAGAAAAAAAGACAGTGGCAGTTTACGGAAAAACAACTGCTGGAATTTCAAGAAGATTCTTTGGGGAGAAAACTTGGAGAATTTTATAAAAAATATGGGTTTTCTATGATCCCTAAAATGGAGAATCACGATGTTCATCATCTGATCACAGGCTGCGGAACCAATTTCGAGGATGAAATCGCCATGCAGTATCTTTTGCTGGGAAATGGTAAACTCAATGCCCATCTTTTGGCAGCAATCGTATTAGGAACATTTATTTTGCCGGAATATGTGAAAATTTATATCAAAGCCTATAAGAAGGGACAGGATATGAGAGCCTTTCATGAATGGGACTTTGAAGGCCTCCTATGGCAAAATTTTGACCATCTGAAAGATTTTATTCACCAGAAAGATCATGTTGTTCTTCACTAAAAATTATTCTTATGAAAAACAGAGTATTCAGTCAGCTGGGAAGACGAACATTCCTTATATCCTTCCTTTGTGGCACCTTTTTACTCCTATCTTTTCTGCTCACCAGATTAGATTTTCTGCTCATAACAGGCTTTTATTATGTGATCGGTGCAGCAATCATCAACCTGCTTATTCTTCTGTATGAATTGATAGAATATGCCAATAATGCATCTGAAAATAAAAATTCCGGAAACGCTGTACTGCTATTATTGGTCAATATCCCAGTTGCGATAGTATATTTTTTTATAGTCTGCGAATCCTTGTAATTATTGATGACCCCTTTAACCCTTATATATTTATTATCATGAAAACACATCATTATATATTTCTTACAACGGCCTTATTTGTCTTTGTATTTTACGATCAGGACATGGGGCTGAACCTCGGAATTCTGGGAGCAGTATATGCTGTCTTAACTTTGTTTAAAACTGCAGAAAAAAATAAAACCAGAACTTTGTATCTTCTGTTCGGAACAAGTATTCTCTCAAGTATAGCTTTTGCATGGTATGGAGATTTTCCGTCTTTCCTGGCAGTTGTAAGTTCACTGCTTCTGTTATCATATAAGTCAAAAAACAGAACTATGAAAATCCTTTTTCTCATTCCTGTTTTTATTGTGAACAGCTGTACCTCATTCTGCCGGTTTTTCAGTTTTGACGCCTGGCTGCCTCAAAGAAATATTTCCGGTTTATGGCAGAAGATATTGTCTTTTGTTCTGATTCCTCTTATATTACTTTCTGTATTTTTTGGAATTTACTCTGCTGGAAGTGATCATTTTGCTGCTCTTTTTACAGACTATGAATTGGATATTAACCTTTGGCAGATATTCTGTCTTTCAGTTTTAGGTTTTTTTATAGCCTTTAATTACTGGAACTATGCCGTGGAAAGATTGATCTATAAAAACCATCATATCCTGAATGATGAATTTCAGAAAGACTCTCAGGTTCCAACATCTACCTATTCTTTCCTGGATCTTAATTCCGAAAGGATAAGCGGCGTGATGTCTTTCCTTTTGCTTAATATCTTACTGGTCTTTTTTATCATTACTTACAATTACGAGCAATTTTATGAAGTTACCAAAACACCCGTACAGCTTTCAGAAGAAACCCATGAAAGGGTGAATGCGGTGATCATGTCCATTGTTATGGCTATTTTGGTGATTATGTTTTACTTTAAAGGTGGTTTTAATTTTGATCCTAAAGCCGGTCTGTTGAAGATTTTGGCCAAAATATGGATCTTCCTCAATGCTGTTCTGGTACTGTCTGCTGCGGTAAAAAACTATGAATATATTGTGAATTATGCCTTTACCTATAAAAGATTGGGGGTCTTTGCCTTTCTGCTTTTGTCACTAATTGGGCTGGCTTTGACCTTTATCAAAATCCAGAAGAAAAAAAGAAATGCTTTCCTGTTCAATACCATGGTTTGGTATATGTACGGAACCATTCTGGTGTGCAGTTATATCAATTGGGGAGGTTTTATCACTTCTCAGAATATGAAGCGCAAAGATTTTGCCGTTAATTACCACTTGGGGTCTGTCAATTTCAGTGAGAAAGGATTATGGAAATATGCAAAAGACAAGAATGATAGCCAGCTTAAAAAAAAGCTGGAGGAAAAAACGAAAAATGAAAGGTCAAAAACTTTTCTTTCAAAGATCATGTATTATCAAACTATAGAATAATCCTGTATGAAACAATTGATTGAGTCTCCACGATTTAAAATGAATATGTTGCTTATACTCATGACTTTGTTTTGTGTTAGTCTGTCTGTTTTCAGATATTACATCACCGAAACTAAAGTGTTTTTTTTCCTGAACTGGAACTTATTCCTGGCATGGATTCCTTTAGCACTAAGTACCTTTCTTGTCGCCTTTACGGTTAGAAGTAAAGTTTCTTTATCCGTGATTATAGTGGTATGGATCTTATTTTTCCCCAATTCTCCATATATTCTGACCGATCTTTTTCATTTAAAAGCGAGAAATGCAGTTCCTATCTGGTATGATCTTATTGTTATTCTGTCATATGCCTGGACCGGGTTGGTTTGTGGTTTTATAAGCCTTAACGATATTGAAAAACGACTTTCAGAGTACTGTCAGGGAACTATGCTCAATGCTATTGTTATCAGCTTTCTTTTTATGAGCAGTTTTGGGGTTTACCTGGGAAGATTTCTCAGATGGAACAGTTGGGATGTTCTCCATAATCCTTTTGGATTATTCAATGATATTGTGGTAAGATTTATTTACCCGCTGGAGTATACAAAAACCTGGGGTGTTACCATTTTAATGGGTGTTCTGCTTAATTTTATGTACTTCACCTTTAAACTGGTGAGAAACAATAATGAAAGAATTATACAACCGGGAAATGTGAACAATTTATAAGAGTTGGAACAATTTTAGCATTTATAATGGACAATATCAAACAGAATGTTGATTTTATACATTCGTAAAATTAATTATTATGAAAAAAAGCTTATTGTTAATACCATTGATTATTATTTCCTGTAAAAAAGAAGCTAACGTACCGGCAGTATCCGATAAAGATTCTGCGGTGGTAACAGAGATGCCGGATTCTGTGATGAAACCGGATTCTGCAGCATTGAGAAAAAAAGATTCAATCATTAACAATGCTCCTGCTACAAAAGAAGTTCTACGTAAAGGTGTCATGAGAGATGAGAAAGACGGACGGATCATTAGAACAGCAGATGCTTCCCAGCTTCCTTTTACATTGGGAGAAGAGTTTACAAAAGAGGGGCAGGAACTGGTCTTAAAAATTACTAATTATGAGAAGCCTTCTATCAAAGCTGCAATTACAACCAAGCAAAAAGATTTTAATATCCGCTTTAACCAGATTAAGCTTCCAAACGGAGATTATGACGGACCTTTCGGAAGAGAAATTACTCATGAAGTTTCCGGGAAAGGTGAAGTTTGGCTGATCATTGGAAAAAGTAATATGGCTTCTGGAAATACGAAAGGAAATTTTACAGTAAGTATTGACTAAGGTAAACGAATTTGGTACAGTTTCTGCAAACTAAACTTTAAAATTTAAATTTAATATTATGAAAAATATAGTTCTAACCGCAATGGCTGCTTCGGCTGTACTTGTAAGCTGCGGAACCGTACAATCGCTGGTTCAGAATACCTTCCCATACACAACGAATGTTTTAGTTTCTACAGGAGTGCCTGCAGATAAAGAAGTTTCTTCTACAGCGACAGCTACCAATGTTCAAACCTGGTTTGGAGGAAATAATAATGCCAAGATTAAAGATGTAAGGATTTCTGACGCTAAAGTATCTATAGTATCTCCTGCCGGAGGTAATTTAAGTGCATTCAAATCCGTGAAGATATATGTTTCTTCTACAGGAACCAATGAAAGGCTTATTGCTTCTCGTTCCAATATATCCACAAACTCATCCAGCTTAAATTTAGATCTGAATGATACGGGGTTTCTTGACGAAATAGTAAAAAGTTCGGGACTTACCGTAAGAACTGTTTATGAGCTGAAAAATCAAACCACTTCAGACATGAACATCAAAGTAGCTCTAAATTTCAGCAGCGTTCCTGCAAAATAAGAGTATAATAACAGAGTAAAAAACGTCTTTCAAAATTCTTGAAAGACGTTTTTGTTTACATTATAATTTTGAAAATTTTTCTACTGCTCTCCGTTGGCCATCATTGAAATTGATGATATACTGACCTTGTGGAAGTTGTGAAACATTGATTTTTTCATCAGGAACAATGGACCCTTTGTTCACAGTTCGTCCATTCATATTGATAATTTCAAAATCAAGCTTTTTATTTTCTTTGCTTTGAACTGCTATATAGCTTGTTGTTGGATTTGGATAAATTTTAATTTCTAAAGGAAGCTGGCTTTTAATTGTGCCCCGAAGGGTACTTTCCAATTGCAGTATAGCATTTTTTACATTGGGTAAAGGACCTATTTTTTGGTTGACAACTGTCCCTCCCTGAGGAATTCCTGTGCTTATTAAAAGGTTTTTCATAGCCGCAGGGCTTAGGTACTGACCCGTATTCTGGTAGTAATAAGACTGGATCAGTGTTGCTGCCGAAGCCACTACAGGAGTTGCGGAACTTGTTCCATTAAAATAAGTATAAGTCCTGTTATTGTCGTTGTCATATTTTTGATAAGAGCCATATCCTGCTGCCAGTACATTGCTTCCCCAACCCTGTACATCCACTCTGTTTCCGTAGGTACTGAAACTTAGTTTCGAGTGGGTAGTATTAGGAGAGCCTGCACCTACAATAATGGCCCCACTGTTTCCTCTTGCATTATAAGCTGTATAGAAGGGATCATCAAGGTTTTGATTTCCATTTCCTGCTGCTGCAATAATGATAATTCCGGAATCGGTCGCTGCTTTTGTCAGATCCCAGATAACGCTATCATATTCTGCAGGGCAATATTGATTATCTTTTCCTCCTGTCTGCATTTCATATAAAATAATATCACCGGCCTGAGACGCATTGATCGATCTGCTTACTGCCGAAGCTCTGTTGTAGCCTACAGTAGTCCATTCCATGTATCCCTTTATTTCAGAGGCGCTGTAGGCCGCTCCGGAAAGTCCGATATTATCTTTTACAGATCCTAAAATACTTACCACAGCCGTTCCGTGATCACGGTAGTTATTATTTGATAAACCGGAGTTGGGACTGTATCCGGGCTCCAGTTGTATAGCGTTTTGATTAGCCAGCATTTCGTGTGTTTTATAAAAACCATATTCAACATCACGAATTCGGATGTTTTGCCCTGTAATTCCTCTGGACCATGCATAGGTGGCGTTGATGCCCGGATTATCGGTCAGATAAGTCTGCAAGCTTTCTAAATTGGGAGTGGTTACAAATGTATTAACCAATGGGGGCTCAATAGGCTCACTACTCATTACCGATACATATTCTATTTCAGGGAACCTTTCAAGAATCTGAATGAGCTTTTTAGCTGTATCTCCATTTTGAACCGGAACATCGGCTTTAAAAATCCTTTTCAGTTTTTCCACAGACTCCCCGGAAAAACCATTCATTCTGCTGTTTTTTGCCATTTCATCCAATTTCGTATCGCTGAAACCAAGATCATACGTAAAGGAAATTTTATTTTCAGTGATGAATTTTTCCAAATCCGGATTCTTATCAAATGCCACTTTCTCTGAGGTTATACCTTTTGAAAAGCATACATAAATATTTGAATTAAGATGAGTACCCCGATCTGAAGAATGCTGACCGAAAGAAAGAGAACAGGAGAGCAGTAATGCTAAAAGACTAATTTTTGTTTTCATAAAATATTTGTTAAATGGTTGTGAATTAAGTTTATTTACAGTAAAAATAATAATAAAATCAAAACAAAATCACAATATTGTGAATTTATTTAAAAGGAAATTTTCTTTTAAATAGATGATTAGGCTCTTCAGGCTATACTAGAGTCTATAACAGGGTTTATAAAAATTATATAATAAAAAAAACACCTTTCGGCTAGGTCGAAAGGTGTTTTTTAGATTGGTAAATCAAAGCAAAATACTCAGATTCCTGATATAATGTGATCAATTATAAAACTCATCGTCTTCTTGATTTTTATGATAAAATAGGTGCTTTTTACCCATAATCTGATACTCAATTCCAATACTGTCTTTATTGCTGCTGATTAATTTTGCCTGTTGAATCTGAGGATCTTTTTGGCCGGGTTCACGTTTGAGAGGGTTTTGAATAACATGTTCTACAACTTCTAAATATGGGGTTTTGTAGATTTTTTTTTCAAGGATACCTTCTTTTTTGTAAATATAAATTTGGGGCTTGTTTAAAGCTCCAGGCCTTGTTCTCTCAATTCTGTAGCTGTCATTAAGCTCAATCTGTTGATAATCATCGATAGTTGAAAAATAATAGACGATCCCGAAGAAAGGAATCATCATAGGAAGTATGCTTAAAATAATGACAGAAACGAGCAGTGTAAAATAAGCTTTTGCTGTTTTTCTCTTCCAGAATCTTATGATCATAAATACAGTCATCGCAAGCCAGGCCCAATTAATCAATTTATCAGTGTAATAACCAGCGAAACTATATTGCTTCCAGCTTAAAATGATTTCAATGACAAATAAAACAGTAATGGCCAGGTAAATAATAGGTAGGTGTTTACTTTTCATCCAGGGCATTAGTTTTTTGTGATTGAATCCATAACAATGGTAACGGGGCCATCGTTGATCAGTGAAACTTTCATATCAGCACCAAAGATTCCGCTTTCCGTTTTTAATCCTGATTTTGCTATTTCTTCTTTAAAATAATCAAATAGAGGAATGGCCTTATCCGGTTTGGCTGCTTTGATAAAAGAAGGGCGGTTTCCTTTTTTATAATCTGCGATCAGTGTAAACTGGCTGATGCAGAGGATTTCTCCTGAAATATCTTTTACAGAAAGATTAAGTTTGTCTTCTTCATCACCAAAGATCCTGAGATTTAGGATTTTTTGTACAAGCCAGTCGGCATCTTTTTTTTCATCATTTTCATCAATACCCACCAAAAGCATTAATCCTTTTCCTATTTCTCCAACGGTTTTTCCATCTACTTTTACACGGGCCTCAGAAACTCTTTGTATAACGATCTTCATTTTTAATTATAATTGTGTTTTGCTAAAAAAGATAGGAATGAAATATTCCCGATCTTAATCACTTTTTTTGTAAAATCCTAAATTACAGATTTAACTTCAGTATGTCAAAATCTTCTCTGTTCTTTTTTTAATATGATCTGTAAAAATACTGGATTTTATTCATATCATTGCCTTTCATTATCAATTTAAGGAACATATTCCTGTGGGAAGCAAGAGGGGACTCAATAAAACAAGCACCAGATGACAGGTGGCCTTATAAGATAAAAAAACTATTGACAAAGGTGAATTTTTTTAAACATTTGAATTATTTATGAAAAAGATTATTGCATTACTGTTATTCGGTACTCAATGTTGGTTGTATGCCCAGAATGATCGGTTTATTTATGCGGTTGACTACAAAAAAGACTCCACCTCTCAGGAAATGACCCGAGAGAATTATATTTTAGATATTACCAAAGAAGATCTTGCTTATTATAACCGGATTGATTATATCAATGATTCAGTATTCGCAAGTACCGGAAAAGATGGTTTTAAAGGATATAAGCTGACTCCATTTTTTACTAAAAAACTAAATAATCCTTTGTATGAAAATTATGAATACATAGGAGACGTCAATTTTTATAAAATAGAAGAGGCTGTTACCCTTGACTGGAAAATTACCGATCATACAAAACAGATCAATGAATTAAAGGTACAACAGGCAGAAACCAACTTTGGCGGAAGAAAATGGATTGCCTGGTTTACTCCGGAAATCCCATTGTCCTATGGGCCTTATAAATTCAATGGTTTACCGGGGCTGATTATAGAAATATATGATACCCGTAAAAATTATTTTTTTCAACTGATTAAAAGTGAAAAAATTGCGGATAATTACCAAAGCCATACATTGAAAGGACGTAAGAGTAACGCTATAAAAACAAATTACAAAAAACTGGGTCATTTAAAATTAGAATTGTATCAGGATCCTTTTAAATATGTTTTTAACGGAAAACTAAGCATTCCGGAAGGGAAAAAGCTGTTACTCGATGACGGAACGATCTTAAGCAAAGAAGAATTAAAACCTGCCGAGAAAAGAGAAAGAGAAAAGATGAGGTCTTTTAATAATCCGGTAGAATTGGATAAAGCCGTGAAATATCCGGATTAAATAAAAAACCGCAACAAGAGATTGCGGTTTTTATTTAGTAGTAAATATTTAAAACTTTAGTGGCAGTATCATAATTAAAAGGATACGTTTTGGGAGGAAGTGAGGTTTTAGAACCCGATTCAGGTTGACCGTTTCTTAAGATCCATCTGCTATTATCTTTTGGACATACAATAGCAATATTGTCTTTTACCTCAAGAGTGGTGTTATTATCCGGGCATATATGAGGGGCATTTCTATCATATGCTTTGAAGGAATTTCCCACACGAACAACGATGAGTCCTCTGGTTCCGGATTGTTGTTCATTTACATAAATCCAGCCATTATCGTAGTTCAAATTATTATAAGCCGGCAGGTTTAAATTCAAACTGACATTGATTGGATTATTGGGAAAGCAGCTTACTGTATCTTCTCTGCTTCCGCATGAGTTTATAGATAAAATACTGAAAATCAATAAGGTGAAAATAGATATTATTGAGAAAGTTTTTTTCATTTCAATTTAAATTTTTATATATTTGTAAAAGTTAAACGATTATAACACGTAAAACATTGTCCGGCAAATGTCGGATTATTTTTTTATACTAAAACTAAATTTCGAAAATTATGGCAAGCTATGTAACCAAGGAGGGACTAGGGAAAATGAAAGCTGAGCTGGAACAGTTGGAAACTGTGGAAAGACCAAAAATAACTCAGCAGATCGCAGAAGCAAGAGATAAAGGAGATTTGTCTGAAAATGCTGAATATGATGCGGCTAAAGAGGCGCAAGGAATGCTTGAAATGAGAATTTCAAAGCTGAAAGATGCTGTTGCAACTTCTAAAATTATAGACGAAAGTCAACTAGATACATCAAAAGTTTCCATTTTAACAACAGTGAAGCTTAAGAACAACGCTACAAAACAAGAGCAGGTATTTAAATTAGTGCCTGATAATGAAAGCGATCTTAAAACAGGAAAAATCTCTGTAAACACACCTATCGCAAAAGGTCTGTTAGGAAAAGTAATAGGCGAAACGGCAGAAATTACTTTACCAAACGGAAACAAACTGTCTTTTGAAGTATTAGACATTTCTCTATAGTCTGATATAAAATTTCTATTTCTAAACTTCTAATATCTAACGCTAACTTCATACAAAATGAGCACTATATTCACAAAAATCATCAACGGCGAAATTCCCTCTTATAAAATTGCAGAGGATGAAAATTTTATAGCATTCTTAGACGCAATGCCTTTGGTGAAGGGACATACTTTAGTAGTTCCTAAAAAAGAAGTGGATTTGATTTTTGATCTTGAAAGTGAAGAATACAAAAACCTATGGGGATTTGCCCAGGAGGTAGCCAAGAAGATCAAAACTGCAGTTCCATGTGTAAGAGTAGGAGTAGCGGTAGTAGGATTAGAAGTACCTCATGCCCACATCCATCTCATCCCTTTAAATAAGATGGAGGATATGAACTTTAGAAATGAGAGATTAAAATTAACGAACGAAGAATATACAGAGATTCAAAACTCAATTATTAATTCTTAAAAACATAAAATCGTAAAAAAGAAATTTTTTACGATTTTCTTTAACATATACATTATATATATTATGAATTCAAACCAATGTTCTTTCTGCGGTAGAAAAAGAAATGAAGTACAGATGCTGATTTCTGGGCAGAACGGTTTTATTTGTGAAAATTGTATAGAGCAGGCGCACACTATCGTAAAAGACGGTGCTTCCAAAACAGAATATTCACCTGCAGATAATATGGAGGAGCTTAAAAAGCCGAAAGAAATCAAAGTATTTCTGGATCAGTATGTAATTGGACAGGATCAGGCAAAAAAACAGCTTTCCATAGCAGTATACAACCATTATAAGAGACTCCTTCATGCTAAGGATGAAAACAGAGAAGTAGAGCTTGAAAAGTCCAATATTATTATGATAGGGGAGACGGGTACAGGAAAGACGCTTCTTGCAAAAACCATTGCAAGAGAACTTAATGTTCCGTTTTGTATCGTAGATGCTACCATTCTTACAGAAGCAGGATATGTAGGGGAAGATGTGGAAAGCATCTTATCAAGACTGCTGATGGTGGCAGATTATGATGTGGAAAAGGCAGAAAAAGGAATTGTATTTATCGATGAGATTGATAAAATTGCAAGAAAATCAGATAACCCTAGTATCACAAGAGATGTTTCAGGAGAAGGAGTACAGCAGGGATTACTGAAGCTGCTGGAGGGAAGCATTGTCAATGTTCCGCCACAGGGAGGAAGAAAGCATCCTGACCAGAAATATATCCAGGTGAATACCCAGAATATATTATTTATTGCCGGAGGAGCTTTTGACGGGATCAAAGAGATCATCGAAAGAAGAATGAATAAGCAGGCCATAGGTTTCAGCTCTGAAAAAATCAATAAGGTAGATGAAGATGAGTATGTATTAACAAATATTAATGCTGTCGATCTTCGATCTTTCGGATTAATTCCCGAACTTTTAGGAAGATTTCCAATCATCACTTATCTCGATAAACTCACAAAAGAGACGTTGGTAAGAATTATGAATGAGCCAAAAAATTCAATTGTGAATCAATTTGTGGAGCTTTTTAAGATGGATGGCACGGATTTGGTTTTCACAGAAGGCGCAATTGAAAAAATTGTAGAGGAAACCATGGAAAAAGGGTTGGGAGCGAGAGGGCTTCGAGGAACAACTGAAAAGGTTTTGGAGGACTATATGTTCTCGATTGGAGAAGAGAAAAATATTGTGTTAACAGGAGATAATATTTTGATTAATAGATAAAATGTTTTTTTTTTTAAGAAAAAAAATATACCTTTGCGGGTGAAGATTGTATTAACACACAAATAATTTATACAATGAGAAAAAGTTTATTTGCTATAGGTCTTTTAGCCGTTAGCTATTCTGTTCAGGCGCAGAATGTTTTATGTCACGTAGACACTAACGCTAATATGTATGTGAGCGAAGGCACCCTAGTATATAGCGGTGGTGGTGTACAAACCAGGGGTAATGGCCTTTTGGATGTACACGGGAATATTATGGTTGTAGGAGCAACCGGAGACGCTTTTAAAACAATTGATGCTGCCGGCGGAGCTAAAACCGATGGTGGAAATATTGTTTTAAGATTGAACACTCCAGCTTCCTTTGCAACTTCTACTTATGGACAGCTGTACATTGATGGACTATCCCAATCCAATATTACAGGTGTTGTAAGTAAAGAGTATAGAACAACAAATCATGGTGGTTCTACAAATCCAAATTATTTTCAACAAGTAGCATTACCTTTCTATGGTAAAGCGTTGAGTACATTATCTACTGAACTTGGTAAAACCTTTAATACAGCAAGATATGGTAATCCTATTCTTAAATGGGATAACACAACGGCTGTATCCAATCATTTCACCAACTTAGCAACTACTACCACTGACGGTTTGGGTTACTATATGTTGAAAGTGACCAACAATGACTGGAGTGCAAGTGCTCCTGCAACAGGGAATGTGTACACCATCAACGGAGTACCTTATGCCCAGTTTGCAAGTGCTACAACGCTTCAAAATGCAGGAAATGTGAACTTCGGACCAAACGGAAGTAATAACAACGCGTATAACGAAAAGTACTATACGTATTTGGACGATTCATTTGAATTTACTACTTCTGCATGGACGGGAACATTTGGAAAAAATTTCTACCAGTTCGGAAATCCATTCTTAACTAATATCGATTTATCTAAAATAGGATATACCGAGAGCACTACGGGATCTGACGGGAATGCGGTGACAAATATCTGGGGTGTTGAATATAACCCGGGTACAATTAACACACTTCCGAATGGTTCAACTTATGCTACCAATTCCAGAGTGGTTACCTTCTTCCCTACAGGTGACGGTGTAGCTCCGGCAGTTGGAGACGTAGATTTGGTGGTTATCAAACCTATGCAGTCATTCAAAATGAAGTTAAGAAACAACACTGCTCAGACTTTAAACTTTAATACTTTAAGAAGATTTAAAGAAACAGCAAGAGCAGCGGGTACTGATTATAGTGTAGGAGCTGCAAGACATGCTAATGACAGAGGAACTATTAAACAACTTGGAGTTATCGGTCTTGATGCGAATCAAAATGAAATTGCAAGAACGTATTATGTAGTTTCTCCGGAATTTACAACAGGTCATCAGGTTTCTACAGCAACTACAGTACAGGCTTCAGCCGGTAAGAATATCATCGGTACTTTTGAAGAAGCATTAACTGGAGGGTATGATAATAACAATACAAACTATTGGTTATATATCAATGAAGCGAACGAAGATACTTTTAAAGGTAAAAATGTTAAGTTAGTAAACTACTATCAGGATAAAGTTAAGTATTATAAATTTGAGGTAAGAGAAAATGCAGAATTAATTCCTGCAGGAGCTCACCAGTTATCTTCAGGTATCGGTTTCTACTATAAAGCAGAAAACGGAAGTATACTACAGGCTAAGCAGGGAGATATTGTTCCTGTTACCAACGAAGAAGCAAATTTATATTACGGGCAGCCTAACGATGCTACTTTAGCTATAGATAAAGATAAGAAAGCGGTATCAACATCAAGAACGTTGGTGGTATACGATCCGTCAATTACAAATTATATTGTTAGATTTGATCCACAGTGGAAAAAAGCAGATATTGAAGTTTATGATATGAGCGGTAAACTGGTAATCTCTAAAAAAGCGGTTGATGCATCTAGGGATTTTGTAATCGAGCTTAATAACTCTATTAAAAATTCTTACATAGTAAAAATTGTCTCTGACAAGGGTGAAACTGTTAACACAAAAATCTTAAAATAATCAATATGAAAACTATTAGTAAACTAGCATCCGCTTTTTTTCTCTTCGCCATACTATTGGTGAATGCTGCTCCCCCGATACCAGGAGGAGGAGGAAATGGAGGAAATGGTACAGGAGCGCCATCCTCACCAATTGATATGTATGTATATGTACTTTCTGCTATAGCAATTACATTTATTGTATTCTTTACAAAGAAGTACAAAAATCAAAAAGCATAAAATTTTATTAAAATAATATTAAACTCTCTGATTAGTCAGAGAGTTTTTTTATTTTTACTATATGAAAAAGGTTTATATATTATCTGCGGTATTAGCCGCATTTTCTCTGCAGGCTCAATTTACTGTTACAGTACAGGCATCGGCAGATTTTAAAGATCAGGATGCTATTCTATATACATTAAACGGTTCAAAGGATATTATTGTTACCAAAGAACAAAGTAAGAATAATACATGGACCTTTAAATATCCAAGTAACTATATGGGGATGATGAAAGTTTATTTCCCAGGTAGTAATAATACAGTCAATTTCATTTCTGAAAATAAAAATATCAGTGTAAAACTGGATATCCAGAATAATAAAATCAAAGATGTTTTCTATCTGGATGAAGCCAATGAGTTGATGAGTAAACAACAGGAAGGTTCACAAAAGAAAGAGCTTATTCTTCCTGCTTTAACTCAGATTAAAGAATATTATAAGGATAATACTGAGTTTGGAAAAGCTTTAAATGCAGAGATCGGTAGACTTACGGGTACTTCATCTTCTATTGATGCAGCAAATCACCCGTTTATTTCTTATTACAACAGTAATTATAGTAAGTTCTTATCCAACTCATCTGATCCTGCTAAAAAGGTTAATCCGGATGATATTATCAATTTCCTGGATAAATCCAATGATATGCTTGAAAGTTCTTCTTTACTGAGACCTGTATTGGTTGCCTATCTGAACTCAGGAGGTAATACAAATGTTGGTGGATCTGTAGACAAGCTTTTAGACCGTTTAAAGGTTGAAACTCCAAGAGGGCAGACTGTTTTATCAGAATTGATAGATATCTTCGATGTATACCAAATGGATGAGTTTAAGGATAAGTACCTGGGACTTGCCAAAAATCTTAAATGTACCATCAATGACAGGCTGGCTTCTACATTAAAATCTAATGCGAATGTTCAAATAGGAGCTGCTTTCCCTAACTATAAATTCCAGGCACCGGCCAATACCAATGCTAAGTCACTTTATGATGTAAAAGCTGATAAGAAAATTATTATCTTCTGGTCTTCCACATGTTCTCACTGTGAAAGTGAACTTCCAAAGCTATTGGAAAAATACAATGATCTGAAATCAAAAAACATTCAGGTTGTAGCATTATCTTTAGATGTTGATAAGAATTCTTATTCCACAAAGATTGCTGCTTTTCCTTGGATCAATGATACAGAATTGAGAGGATGGAACAGTACTTATGTAGATACTTACAATATTCATGCAACACCAACGTATTTTATTTTAGATGCTAACAATAAGATAATCAACAAACCAGACCATGTTGGCGATGTTTTAGAATATTTTAAGCTAAAATAATTTTGGAGGTAAAGAAATATTTTCTATATTTGCACCACCAAAAAGGCGAGGTAGCTCAGTCGGTTAGAGCGCAGGATTCATAACCCTGAGGTCACGGGTTCAATTCCCGTCTTCGCTACAATAAACGGAAAAGTAATCATTACTTTTCCGTTTTTCTTTTATATATACTTTCTTCTTTTTTTCCTCAGTAATTGAGATCAGACACAAAAGTTGGGGATAGCGCAAAATGTTACTGTATGGAGATGCTTTATATTTTTAAAGGCAGAGCATATACAAACGAAATCCAATTTGCTTACTGATTAATTCATCATTTCACCGAATACTTTTACATACAACTTTCAGGAATCTTATCACTGCCACTTCGGCTGCCAGTCTCAATTATTTCAAACATGTTTTTCAGGGCTCGTAAAATAGTAAACTGATTTATTTTTTCGGACATCGTATTTTTCACGGATTGGAGAAAATGGGTAGAAATACGTAATCTATTTCCACAGATAATTTCTAGCTTTGAAATATCAATAATCATTTTTATTGATCCTCCGAAAACCAATCTAAGGTTTTACTCATCATGTACTATCTGCATATTTTAGATTAAAATAATTTATTCAAGATAAAAACTATAATAAAACTTAACACCATGAAAACATTTGACACCCCAGCCTATCAGGCAGAAAAAGATTTTAAAGACAATCCGGCTTTGAGAGAAAAGCTTCATAATGCATGGAGTAATTACGTTAAATACTGTACAGTAAATTCGATAATGGGAAATCCATGGTCAAGCACGTATGATCATCCCAGAAGCTGGTACTACAATCCATTGGTCACTCCTTCGATACCTAATGAAAGTAATACGGTTCCTATACAATGGAATGCTTTCCCAAACAGAATCAATCACTATTTTACCACTCTCTTTACCGATAAATTTGGAAAGCAGGATTATGAGGATAAATTACATGAACTGGCAGATATTGGCCCCATTGCTTTTGGGCAAAAATATAATATGACGCTTACGGTTCCGAGAAACCCGTGTGATCCTACAGATACAGGAACTAAAGCTTTCGGACCTTCAGGACCCAGAGGATGGCAGGATGAATATTGCGAATGGTCTGTAACAAGAGACGAGAATGGAGATATCATTGCTGTTAATTTTACACATGAGAATCCGGAATATTGGTTCCACATGTGGAAAATCTCTCCGGATACGGTAGTGTCCCTGTATCAGGAAATTCTTAATAATGAAAATGTTCAGAAAGAAGATCTCTATCTGCTGGACAGTCATGGAAATCCTGTTATTGTAAGAGAAACCGGGCTTCCAGCCTATAATCCGATCAATAAATGGAATAATGGACCGGATGCTACTTCTTCAGGAGGTGGGGCAGTGCATCTTACAAGTCCTCCCAATTCATTAGGAGCAGAAATATATCTTGGGGCAGCAGCTACCATACTTAGAGTGGTAAATGGAAAGGTAATAACGGATGCGAATACATTGATTTGTGCGGCTCAGTATGGACAGATCTACAGAAACAGTGATCCCCGTATCGGGCAGAACGTAAACTCATTGGTGTATAACCATAATGTGCAGGTATCTTTAACGAACCCAATTGCATTGTATGGACAGATCCCTCATTTTGATCAATTTGAAATGCCGGCTACAGCCAATTATAAAATTGAAGACTGTTACACTGTAGTAAGAGGTGCTTTGAAGAATAAAGGAATTACTTATTATCCTCACAATATGTTGCTTCATACAAGGTTTTCTGTACCTGCTGATGCGAACTTTAAACTGAGTGATATATTGGTGAATAAGAAACCGCTAAAATGGGGCTCCCAGATTGCAGATACTTTTTTTGTTCAGCTTGCTGGTACAGGATTGAGTCCTGCACAGGGGCAACAGCCTGAAAAATTTCCTCCGGTGGGAATACCAGCCACCACACTTCCGAGTGTACAATATCTGTTGGATAATAATTTGCTACAGGCCAGCCTTTACAATAAACTGAATACTTTCTCAAACCTGACTTCCTGTATTACTCAGGTTGAGGCAGGAACGACCACAGAAGGAATTGCAGTCCTGGCTAACGGAGCTATTCAGCAAACCAGTTTTGATTTTGGCCCCGGGGTTACAGTTGCAGTAACGGATTTCCAGAATCTGGATGAAGATACACAGCTTTTCCTCATTAGTATAACAACAGATGGTGGGGTGGCTTTGGGAGAAAAACCGCTTACCCTGTATAATAATGCTTCAGATCCTGGATTTGCGTTATCAGGAGTATTGGAAGTGGTGGCAGCAGGCTCGTTACCTAAAACAGATAGTACTCCAAACCGTACATTACTTTCCAGCCAGCAAATAGAACAGGTTAAAAAGATATTAAAATGAAAGCTTTAATTTTAATATGGTCACTTGCCATGGTGAGTATAGTCTCGTGTGAATCCAGTAAAAAGGATAAAAAGCTAAACTCTGCAACGGGTTTTTCGAAAAAAGTAACCGGTGAAACGATTTTCTGTGGAGCTTATTGTAATCCACCTGCAATTAATTATGAACTGGCTGCAGATTCTACTTGTGCCCACAGTTCCCAGGAAGTGCTGAATTGTTTTGCCTGGAAAAATTTTATAGCATTAAACTGGATCGCTTCTGCCCAACGCGGTATTCCGGATACTACAGCAACAGCTGCCAATTATGGGATGCCTGGGGATTACAGCCCTACAGTATGGGAAAGTTTTTTAAGTATTGATGATGTATTTGCTCCTAAGCCGCCTTTAGCATGGAATCTTAAAAGTAAAACAGGCTATATAAAGAGAATTAATGAGATCAATAAATTTACGGATATCATTTCAAGTCTTCCTAAGGCTACCCTCAGAGCAGCAGTAGGCAGTAGCAATGTAGATGAAATCATGCAGGCTGAAGGAGCTTGGCTTACTGATCAGAATGGAAATATAGTCTGGTATGAAATTAAAATAAATAACCTTGAAAGTGATTTTATCCGGCAAAATAAACTCTATGATTATGATAATCTGAAAGCTTTTGGTACAAAAAATAATGGAGTCTGGCTGCCTAATGAATCTATAGAATTAAAAGCAGCATGGCGCGTAATTCCCGACGATCAATTGGACTCCCTGAAAAATTACTATAAAATATCCAAAGCTATGGTACCGGAAATTAAAGGGTTTAACGGGAAGAAACCTATCTATGGGAAATATACACAAAAGTATCTCGGATTGGTCGGTTTACATATTATCCGTAAAACTCCACAGTCTCCACAGCTGAACTGGATGACTTTTGAACACGTCAATAATGCTCCCGGCCCCGGCCCTGCTGATCCTTCTGTAAAGTACAGCTTTTACAATCCAAACAGTAAAGATCCGGCCAATCAGTCTCCGGTTCCCGGAAAAGACAGTTTAAATAAACCGGTTCAGGTGGTAAGGGTCAATAGAATAAGTCAGAGTGTTCAAAAACTGAATGCCCAGATGCAACAGCTGATCAGGGACAGTAACCCGAAATCGGTATGGCAATACTATCAGCTTGTCAATATCCAATGGCCGGAAAATCCGGTTGCGGATAAAGATAATAACACGCAGACTCCACTTATGGAAGGAGGGGTAAAACCCAACCAAATCTCAAATACAACTATGGAAACCTACGCCCAGAGCAAACAATGTATGGACTGTCATAAAAATGCTCCTGTGATTGGTACCAGTATACCGACAGATTACAGTTTCATCTTTTTAAAAGTGAAGCCTAAGAAATAAATTTAATATTTACACAGTCTATAAAAATTAAACCCGCACATCTGCGGGTTTAGTTGTATGGTTAGCTTTGATAGCCAAGTAATTTTCTAATCTGGTAGAAGAACCTTTCAATAAGTCTTAAATCCTGAGTTACAATTTCAGCACTTCCTCTAAGCTCTTTATCAAAAGTAAGCGTTTTGTTATAGCTTGTTTTTAATCCTTTGGGCAAAACCACATCTACGTAGTAATTACCTTTATCATCAGGGATCAGGGAAATATTCTGAACTTTACCTTCTATAATACCATATTCCTGGAAACGGTAATTATCAAGTTTAATGAGAACTTTCTCCCCAGGAATGATTTTTCCGGAGTTTACTGTAGGAACAGACATTCTACCGACTAATTTTTCCTTATTCTCCGGAAGAATAGATAGGATAGGGTCTCCTACTTTTACAAACTGATTTTCTCCGAAAAACTGCTGGAAGCTGGCGATACCATCCGTAGAAGAGATCACAAGAAAATTTTGTTCCCATTGTTTTAAAGATTTACGCAGTTGTTCAAACAATTGTAGGGTTTGAGAAGAATAGGTGATCTTATCTTTTTCCGTATTGATGGCAGTACCGCTTTTGGTCTTATTAAGATTGGAGATGCCTTCTTCCATCTGAGATATGGAAATGTTAAGGTTTTCAATGTTCTGCTGGGCCTGAATATATTTTATTTTTTCATTTTCAAGCTCCAAAGAAGAAATTACCCCTTGGTTAAAAAGCTCCTGAGATCTCTGGAAGTTTTTCTTAGTAAGGTCATATTTAGCTAGCTCCAGATTTTTTTGTTGCTTCAGGGTAGATATTCTTCCTCTGTTTTCAAGAATGCTCTGATTAGCGGCCAGGTTCTCCGGTGCATAAGGCTGAAGTCTTGTAAAAAGCTCCTCATCCTGAAATGCTTTTGCAAAATTATTATAATCTCCCTGAAGTTCTCCAAGTTTAAACCTTGAAGTTACAGAAAGAGGAAAAGAGTAGAGTTGATTAGGGGCAGTAGAATCTACCAGCTTTTTCAGCTCCAGTACATCTTTATAATTAGCAGCTGACTGCATCACCATCAGAAGATCATTTTTCTTTACTTCCTGATGATCTTTAATAAAGATTTTTTCAATTTTGGAACTGGTCCTTGCCTCTAATTTTTCCGGAGGATTTTGAGAAGTTACAATAATGGGAGCCGGAACAAATTCCGGGTATTTTATAATGTAGCTCATCACAAGAATGAGCAGGAGAATAACAAAAATAATGGTATTACCCCAACGTATCATCCAATGTGGCGGCTGGGTCAGGATATCCTGTACGCTTTCTGAGCGGAGTTCTATATTGTCTAAAATGTCTTCTTTCATGTTTTAAAGTAAAATTTCATCAATGTTCCGGGAGAAACAATTTTTACGGTTTTATTAATTTCCTAATTCCAGTTGGTTTTTAACAAGTCTGTAATATTCTCCCCGCATATCTACAAGCTCGGCATGGCTGCCTTCTTCTACTACCTTTCCTTTATCCAGAACAATGATATTGTCGGCATGTTTTACGGTTGACAGTCGGTGGGCTATCACTACTGCAGTTTTACCTTTGAAGAACTGCTCAAGATTTTCCATAATAATCTTCTCATTATTGGCATCAAGTGCTGATGTTGCTTCATCAAATAAAATATATTCAGGTGACTTGTATACTGCCCTTGCGATAAAGAGCCTTTGCTTTTGGCCACCACTTACTCCAACTCCTTCATTTCCTATCTTTGTATTGTAGCTAAGAGGAAGGCTTTCTATAAAGTCTTTGATATTTGCAATTTCTACAGCACGCCTTAGTTTTTTCTTGTCAATATGATCTTCTCCTACAGCAATATTGTTGGCAATGGTATCATTGAAAACATATCCCTCCTGCATTACCACTCCGCAATGGTCTCTCCAATGTCTTGGTGAGATATTTTTCAAACTGGTACTTCCTATTCTGATTTCTCCCTGGTCAGGATCATAAAACTTCATTAATAGTTTAAGCAGGGTTGTTTTTCCGCTTCCACTGGCTCCTACGATGGCAGTCGTCTTCTGAAAGGGGATGCGAAGGCTTAAATTTTCAAAAACAGGAACATCAGAACCAATATATCTGAAGGAAATATCTTTTACCTCAATATCCTTATGGGGAATTTCTGTAGCATACTGCTCATTTTTATCCTCTTCATCGTCTTTATCATGAATTTCACCCAATCTTTCCAGAGAGATCTTGGCGTCCTGGGTTTGTTTTATAAAATCAATCAACTGAAGCAGGGGGCTGTTAAGCTGTCCTATGATATATTGTACAGAAAGCATCATCCCTAAAGTAAGGTTTCCACTCAAAACCAATTTTGCAGACAGGAAGCTCACCAGGATATCCTTTATCTGATTGATAAAGTTACCTCCTACAGACTGCCACTGTTCCAGACTCAGAGATTTTATTCTTATTTTAAAGAGTTTTACCTGTAAAAACTCCCAATCCCATCTTTTCTGTTTTTCGGCATTATGCATTTTAATCTCCTGCATACCGTTGATAAGCTCAATTACTTTACTCTGTTCCTGAGAAACCTGAGAAAATCTTTTGTAATCAAGCTCTTTTCTCTTTTTAAGGAAGAAGCTGATCCAGCCAATGTATAATATTGCTCCTACAAAATAAACCAGAAATAATCTGTAGTCATACAAAAGTAAAACTATACTGAAGATGATAAGATTCACTAATGAGAACAGGGTATTTAATGAAGAACTTGTAAGAAGTTGTTCTATCCTGTGATGGTCATTAATTCTCTGCATAATATCTCCAGTCATTCTCGTATCGAAGAAACTTATAGGAAGCCTCATCAGTTTGATAAAGAAATCTGAGATAATGGAGATGTTAATTCTGGCTGAGAGATGGAGCAGGATCCAGCTTCGGATCATCTCTATTCCCATTCTTCCGAGGAAAAGCATGATCTGGGCGGTAAGTACAAGATAAATAAAATTAATATCCTGATTTTGAATCCCAACATCTACAATACTTTGGGTAAGAAACGGGAAAATCAGTGATAATAAACTTCCCGCGAGAAGCCCTACTGCCAGCTGAATAACCAGTGATTTATATTTAAGTAGATACCTGGAAAGAAAAGAAAAGCTGGCCTTACTTTGATCAATATCAAATTCAGTCTGGAAAAAAGTAGGTGTTGTTTCTAGAATAAGAATAATACCTTCTTCTGTATTTTCATTCGCATTTTCACCAATCCAGAATTTGATAAACTCATCACGCTCATAGGTGATGAGCCCATAGCTGGGATCGGATATATAAACCTTGTTATTTTTATCAATTTTATAAATAACAACGAAGTGATTTTTGTTCCAATGGGCAATACAGGGAAATGGAACTTCCTGTGTAAGGGTATTGAAATCTATTTGTACACCTAAGGAACGGAATCCTAAGTTTTCTGCGGCATCGCTTAGCCCCAGAAGGCTACTTCCTTCACGGGTGGTTTCAGAAAGGGCGCGAATTTGCTGTAACGATATGCTTTTGCCATAATATTTGCTTACAATCCTGAGGCAGGTAGGGCCGCAGTCTTTGGCATCTGGTTGCTTATAAAAAGGAAATTTCTTCAAAACTAATACTCATTATAAAATGCCGTCATAAGGTGACGACATTTTTTACTTTATTCAATGTTTTAACTCAATAAAATGGATCACTAGAAATAGCACCATTTGTTGCACGTATCTGTAGCAGCTTCTTTGGATGGGTCTGTTTTCGATCCGTTATAGCATGCCAAAACCTGTGTTAATGCACAGTCCAGGGCAATTCCTCGTTCTGGAGGTATTAGATTCTTCTTTATATGTTTCATATTATTAGTTTTAGTTTTGCAGCTCTCATGTAGCTTTTAGAACGTTATTTTTCTTTTCCTAAGATAGTGAAATTTTTAATTCAATTGTATTTCTTAGTTTAAAAGTCTTCATCCTCTATTAATTCATCAATGAAAAACCAGATATCTTCACGATCATATTTGTCCGGGAACTGATAGCCATTGATAAGAAAAATAGGGGTAAAGTTCAACCCTGCATTATTATTTTCTGCAGACATCGCGATTAATGGATTCAGATTTTCAGAAGTAGGAACTCCTCCGGATAATAGATTGATCTTATTTTCATCTTTGCTTTCAAACCATTCTTCCACTGCATGAAGGAATTCTTTTTCCGGCTTGTTATGGTAGATATGGGTTAGGTCTGAAATTAACTGAGTGTATTTTTCGTTGGCTCTTTCAGGTGTATAATTGAACCTCATTTGTACGGAGATATCGTTTGGATATTTTTTCAGAAGGCTTTCCATTATTTTATGACCATCTTTACAGAAGCCACAATAAGGATTGGAAATTATGGAAATACGAAGTTTTGAATCTTTTTGTCCTACCGAGAAAGTTTGAGTATCCTGAAATGTTACTTTTTCATTTTCCAGCAGTTGGCTTTTAAACAGGTCATAATTTCTTTTGAACCTAAGGTTTTTAGCATTTGATTTTTGAAGATTTTCTTTTTGTTCAAGAAGGTTATTGAAGTATAAAACAGCAGAGAAAATAAGGACCCATAATATAACGGTCAATAAAAGTGCTCCAATTCCAAAAGACAGATTTTGGAAAAATATACTGCTGATCACCAATTGTCCAACCAGTACAGAAATAATCAATAAACAAACCCTACAAAATGTTTTCTCTACAAATGCTTGTATATACAGTGAATAAGCTATAGCAAGTACTGAAACAAAGGTAAATCCTTTTACAATATAGGCTGAGGCAGGTAGAAAAAGACCCAATACGGCAAGCCCCGCAAAATAGATTAATGAAAAATCAGAGAATTTTAGTCCTAAAATACTGGTTTTATCCTGTTTAATAATCTTATCACATGAATTTGCGGTCTGTACAGTAGACGCTCCACCACATATACTTCCAATAACAGCGGAGGTATTTCCGAATTTCTGGTTAAAGATTTCCAATGATATATATACCCCAGCAAGAGAAAGCAGGTTAAATAACGCCTCGTAGATGGTCTGACTTAAAAAAGAGTAAATAAGAACCGTTGCAAAAATAAAATAGAGGATAGGTTTGAAATTAAACGTAAGCTTATTTTCTGCAGCTACAGTTTTTTCAAATAAAAGTACAAAGTCAGTAGAGTTTTTGTAAAGCTCATCTTTATCAATTGTTTTTGATTTTTCTGAATAAACTGAATAACTATTTCCCGACTTTTTCACTAATGAAAAAGAATTTTCGACTATGGCAATAAATTCTTCAGGCAATTCGTCCCAATATTCTTTATCCAGCTCATAAGCATCATTTTTTACCCCCATGAAATTTAAAGTATCACTGAAAGCCAGTGCTGAAGGGTAGTTAGGGTGGGAATTGAACTGGAAAATAAACTCCTGTTTATCGAGTTTTAGATAGTTAATTAGTTTGTCAAAAATCATATTAATATTTTTATCTAAAATACATAGATGTTTTAAATAAACAAAAATATTTTTCTTTTATTAGTGAGATATAACCGAATGTTATAGGATTTAGTTTGACTTTCAATATTTTGTTGGCAGAAAAGCATACTATCTTATTTGTGGAAGTGGTTCTTCTCCTGTCAACACCCTGTTTTTGGTTCTAAATGCGTCTGCACGCTATCAGATCCGTTATTTTTTGTTTCATCCGTGCCTTCGGGCACTTATTTTTTATCATTATCATTTTAATTATACATACAGCAAAATATCTTTAATAATGACACGATTCCGGGGAATTAAACATCAAAATAGTTAAATTTCCGTTTAAGATTTTCGAGGATAAATAGCGTTATTTTTTTTGAAATACTTCCAGTTTTTGAATAATAACTCTAATTTTTTAGGCATGAAAAATAGGCAATAAGTCGAATATTTTATCTTTAAACAAATGTTTAATTTTGTAGATTTTTTACAGTCTGTGGCTGCTTTTAATGGCGTTTTGCTATCGGATAAGGGGATTATTTATAATTAATAATAAGTGGGGTTGGACTCAAAAAAACTTAAAAAATCATAAAGTTTTCATAAAGTTTTAAAAAAGGGAGTAAATGTTTTTGTATTTATAAAATATATTGTACTTTTACATCGCCTTGAATGAGGGAACAAGTCAAGGTAATAAATTTTTTTTCATCATTTGTGTTTTTAGAATCGTATCGCCTGATACGATTCTTTTTTTTATGTAATTATTTTTCGTAATTTAAGAGGAGATCTATGAAATAAGAATAGGTAACCGAACCTTCCTGTTGATTACTTTTCAGGAATAAATTGTTGGTAAATCCAAAAAAATCATCCAACAAACCCTGGTGATGGGTGATAAAAGCCTTTTCATAAGCCCGATCTCTTTTCATCGCCGGAGAATAGCCTTGAAGAGCAGATTTTACAAAATCAGGATCTTGTTCTACAATGAATCTTAAGAGGCTTTTTAACGTGAAATATTCGGTGCTATAGCGCAAATCGGTATTGTCTGACTGTGTTCCTATTAAATACCCCACAAAATTGGCTTCCTGCTCTCTGGCAAACCCAAGTTGATGAGAGCTTTCATGGGCGGTTGTAAAGGGGATGAATGTAGAGGGCAATTCAGAATTATACTGAGCTTCGGCTGTAAAAGGATTATAGTAGCCCAGAATTCCTGTAAAACTCATTATATTTTTAAACAGACTCGGTTTAATATCGAGGATCTGAGGAGCTTTTTTATCTGAAATATAGGTAGGAAGTTTCGTTTGCTGAAAGAGGATTTCCTGCTGCAGAGATTTCAGATCGGTAATTATGAATACTCCTTTATGATCTTCTTTTACCTGTTGCCGGGTTGCTTTACACTTCTCAAGGTATTTTAAAGCCAGTATTTTAGCTTTATTCAGTTGCGGAGTATCCTGGCTTGATAGCTTTTTAATAATAGGGGTTTGGAAGTATAGCATTCCCCAGAATATTTGATAGGTAAAATAAAAGATATTGATGATTCCCAGAATTTTGATCATGGAATTATTCCGGGTTTTCTTCCTGAAGAGTGAGCCGAAGTAGTACAGAAGAAATATACCCAGCATTCCATAAATAACATCTCCTGCAGAGAAAGGAAGCCAGCTGAAAAGGGCCTGATGAAGTGGCTTTTGAAGTTCAAAAAATCTTTCAAAAAAAGAAATCATCAGTTTTGATTTTGAAAAACAGTAAAACAAAAGAAATTGGGCAAGTAATAAACCTGCCCAAAATCTCTTTTTCTTATATGTATGTATATTTTTAATGACCACCTTCGGATTCTAAAACGTCAACATTAATTCCTTGTCTAAATAAAGATTTTTTAGCCAAATAAGCAAATATTGTAATGTAAACAAAACATAATACTGGAATAATATACGAGCTGTGAATACCGATAATATCAGCAAGCTTCCCTTGTAATGGAGGAATAATACCTCCACCTAAAATCATCATGACCAGGAATGCTGAACCCTGAGCCGTGTATTTTCCTAAACCGGTAATGGCTAAGGTGAAAATAGAAGGCCACATAATACTGCAGGCAAGTCCTCCGGAAAGGAATGCATAGATCGCAAAATTACCTGTTGTAAGTAACCCGGTAATCATTGCTGCAGTTCCGAATAACCCGAAAATAATCAGGGTCACAGCAGGCTTGTTTTTGCTGATCAGGAATAATACAACCTGAATGGCTACGCAAACTGCATAATAATATAAATGCGACATATCTTTCTGTGCAATCGTATTAATTCCGATAATCACTGAAAATGCAATAAAAGGAACAATGATTGTCGCAATAGTCTGTTGCTGTTTATTAAGGTTGAAAACAGCAATGGCACCAGTCCATCGTCCGATCATTAAACTTCCCCAGTACATAGAAATATAAGGAGCAAGATCAGAAGATTGGTGTCCGCCAAACTCAGGCATGCTTAAAAGTTCTCCAAGGTTACTTCCTATGGCAACTTCTACACCCACATAGGCCAGAATAGCAATCATTCCTAATAAAAGCTGTGGATACTTCATAGCACCCCAGCCTTCAGCATTTTTCTTGGCACTGCTGTTAGCAAATAAAAGAGAAACCACAACGGCAAGTAAAGCCCCTCCAAGATAAAGCATTCTCTTCTTTTCTAATGGGTGTTTGATGGTTTCCAGTTCTATTTTTTTATCACTGATCTGTTTTTTGAATACTGTGATTTTTGCAGCATCGGTTTCTTTTGCTACAGTCTGATCCAATACCGTGATTTCATTACCCAGTATTTCAATGTTTTTAGCTTCTTCAGAATTGTAGCTGCTGAACACAGGAATGAAGAAAAGAATGACCAGTATAGTCATTACAACCAATGTTTTTCTAGCTTTTCCTGCTTTTTCCATAGGTTCTGTAGAGATTC